>DIMZ01000216.1:7027-16426 GCA_002425825.1 Cloacimonetes bacterium UBA5553
GGGATAATAATGCTTCCTAAACTATATACGTTTGAACTAGGAGTTGGGTCGGTACCATCGGTAGTAAAGCGAATCATTGCTCCAGCAGGTACGGTATTACCGATAGTGATATTTGGAACAACTGTATAAGTTACTGAAGGACTTGGGCTAAACACCGGTTCGGCTATCAGCACTTGCCCAGTAACGCTATATGTTCTGCTGGTGGTTTGCGAAGGTTGCCATCCATTGCGGAAGGCTTTCGCGGAAATTATCATGTTGCTGGTGTTAAGCGGAATCTGAATACCCGTAAGGTATTGGGGTGAAGTTATGTTCGGTTCGGTGCCATCTGTTGTGTACCTTATTGTAGCTCCCTCGGTTGGGGTTACCAATAGTACGTTAATTGCATTCTGGTATGTACCGCTAACATGACTGAAGGCTACATCTGCCACAGTACCAGTTACGACATAGTTGGCAGAAACCACTGCAGAAGGAAGCCAATTCTCTCTATATGCTCTCGCCTTTATGAACATGTTTGAGTTAGCAGGTATAATTATTGGCACAGTATAACGAGTTGATAACATCGTCGGGTCGTCACCGTTAGTTGTATAGTATATGTCTGCATTTAGTGTTGTTGTACTAAGTTCAACAGCTAATGGATTAAATGAAGTTGTTGTTCCGGGTGTGAAAACTGGATTGGCAACTACTGGAGTAACCGTGCCAATGGCATATGTGGCTGTTACTACAGCAGACGGGATATAACCNNATAACCATCTTTGTAGGCAATGGTTCTAATGGTGAGGTTTTCTGTTACAGGGATTAATTCATTGTTATATATGGTACCTACAGATTGTGATGGGATATCACCGTTGGTGGTATATCGTATTGTAGCACCGTTTGTAGCACTGGCAAGGCTTACAAATCTGGATGAAGTGTAAACACCAGGGGCAGGATCAAGTGTGGGTGTAGAAGTGTTGAACAAATACTGCTCGCTTACTTCTGTACTTGCCCAAGTTGCAAATTCTGCTTTTACTCTTAGGTTCCTGATGCCGTTATTGGTAATACCGCCATCCAGTATTATCCCGCCAGTATAAGGTATAGTAGGAGAACTGCCGTCTATACTGTAGTATACATTTGCATTGGCAGGATTGAGATTCAGTACCTGCACCGACACCGAATTATTATAACTAGCAGGCATAGGACTTAAATTGAAGCTAACTGCACGTACATTATATATAGCAGTGCCAATTTCACTGGGAGTCCAGCCGTTGCGATAAGCAATTGCTTTTATTATCGTGCTGCTGTTCGGCCCAACATATATTCCATTGCTGGTGTATATCGGTGATGCAGGACTTGGGTCTGAGCCGTCAGTTGTATAGCGGAAGAAGGCTCCCGGAGTTCCGCTGGACAGGAACACGGTTTGCGGAGTAGCATAGGTGCCAGCAGGAGGATTGAACACTACTGGTGCAACCTGACCGGTAATGGTGTATTCACCTGTTACTACGGGGCTGGGATTGTAGCTTCCATCTTCCATATAAGCAATTGCTCTAAGCATGGTGTATGTATCTGCAGCTAATTGAATCGGGCTAAGCGGATCGTATAATATTCCGCTATTAGCTGTGGGAACTTCACCATTCAAGGTATAACGAATGGCTGCTCCGACTGTTGTGGATGTTATTGTTACAGATCTTGGGCTTTGATATGTGCCGGGCAACGGATCAAGAATGGGACTGGCAACGGTAGAGATAGGCACACCACCAATTCCATAGATACCGGTAACTACTGGTGATGGACTATAACCCGCTTTCCAAGCAAAGGCTTTAAATGTAGTGTCACCATTAATAGGTATTTGGCCATTATAGGCATCGGACGCGAGAGTAGGAACGCTACCATCCATTGTATAATATATCGTGCTGCCAAATGTTCCGCTGATAATCTGAACATTTATGGGATCTGCATAGTAACCTGGAGTAGGATTGTATACCGGTACTTCAGCATTGAAGGTGTAGATGTTGTTTCCAAACACCGGACTATCCCAACCAGGTTCTAATGCTGCTACTTGCAGGTTAGCGTTTCCATTAACCAATATTGGATTACCATCGTATAGGACGGCATTCGGATTTGCAGGTCCAGGCATGCTGCCATCAAGTGTGTACCATACATCTGCCGTAGGCGGTATGGGGCTGGCGATGCTAACGAACTGGTCATTGCTAAAGGTTCCCGGTGCGGGGCTTAACAGCGGCTGATTGAAGCTGGTTGAGCCTGTTATGGTGGAAGTCTGAGAACCTATTACACTGGGAGCCCAATCGTCCTTAAATGCTTGGGCAGTAATAGTAACCGTACTATTCTGCGCAACATAGATAGCATTGATGTAGGGTATGGACGGTGCGGATCCATCTGTAGAGTACAGAATGTATGCACCAGGGGTCAAAGTAGTTAACACCACTTGTACAGGGGAAGCGGATGCTACACCACCAGGACTGAAGATTACTGGTGCCACCTGGCCTGTTACCACATAATTTGCTGTAGCTACCTGGCTGGCAATGTGACCTTCTTTGTATGCTCTGGCTTTTATATTTAGCGCACTGTTCAAACCTACTACTATCGAGGGTGATAGCTCAGTAAATGGCGTATCTGCTTCTGTGGGATCAATGCCGTCTGTTCTGTAATATATACTGGCACCTGGGGTAGTACTGCTGATGCGTACTGCTTGCTCGGTAGTGTATGTGCCGGGTGCCGGAGTAAATATCGGCAAATCTACTAACTGATTAGTGCCAATTACGTAGGTTGCCGATGCTATTGGTGAAGGTAGGTAATCGCCATTGAAGGCTCGTGCTTTCACTGTAACACCCTGATTTATAGTTATCGGTGTAGTATAGAGGGTTGAAGTAATCGTAGGATCACTGCCATCTGTTGTATAACGAATCTGGGCTCCTACGGTTGTAGTGTTGAGTGTTAGATTCTGGGTAACAGCATATACGCCTGCGGGAACACTAAATCCGGGGATTGCAGCTTGGAAGGTTAAAACTCTGCTGGTTACAGGCGAGGCATCCCAGTCGTCTCTAAAGCCCTTCACGCGAATTTCTACTGCTGCTTGACCGTTAATCACGTCGTTGGCATCTACGTTGAATGCGCCTGCATAGACATTTGAGACATTGCGGATAGGATCTGTGCCATCGGTGGTAAAATACACTTCAGCATCATTGGGGATAGGCAGCCCTATAGTAACTTCAGTAGGATTGTTATAAGTGCCACTATTGGGAGTCACGCTGCCCACAGCTACCTGACCTGATATTGTATAAGTAGCAGTAACCATTGCACTGGGGGTCCAGTTATTCATAAAACCAATAACATTTACCGTGGTAGTGCTATTTATTGGTATCTGATAACCAGCCACATAAGCAGGGGACAATTGCGTTGGAACGCTACCATCAAGAGTGTAGCGTAAGGTTGCCCCAACTGGAGTGGTAGTAGTATCCAAGGTTAGTAACAAGGGACTGGTATAAACGGGCGCATCGTCAATGCTAAACAGGTTTGCGGAAAGCATTACTTGACCCGTTAAGCTATACGAAGCACTAATCACGTCACTTGGCAACCAGTTATCTTTAAAGCCTCTCAATTTGAGATTCAGTGTTGAATTCATGGGAGGATTTAGTGTATCGAAGGTAGGCGATAGTATAGTGGGTGTGCTACCGTCGGTAGTGTATTTCAACACTGCATCCGCGGGAAGCAAACTTCCAAGAGCACTAACGGTTATCGGGCTGGTATAATTACCAGAGGCAGGAGTAATACTTACTCCAGAGATGTTAACCTTACCGGTAACGATATAGTTCTTTGTAACTGTATCGCTGGCAAAGCCGTTTTTAAAAGCCTTCGCTTTCACAGAAGTTGTTTGGCTAATCGGGAACGCAGATGAGTATTGATTGTCTAATTCTGTCGGTTCAGAACCGTCAAGAGTGTAGTAAACAACCGAATCTACAGTTCTGGGGTATAAGAACACGAAGAAAGGATCATAGAAAGGATTGCTATCATCTTCCGGAACAATTACCGGTGCTAGTACTGTTAACGGGTCAATTCTATAGGTTCCAACCAGTATCTCTGATGGAATCATAGGAGCATTAAAAGCTCTCGCCTTAACTGTGGTTGTAGCACTGATGGTAAAGGGGGCTGAATACAGATTATCAGTTTGGCTGGGATCACTGCCATCCAGTGTATAGTATATCTGAGCACCAGCAGTAGGCGTAACAATCTTTACATCCACTGCATTATTATAAGTTCCCGGTAAATAGTAGGTATCCACAACGTCTTCGAACATAGGCTTCGCTACTACTGGGATAGAGATTATGTAGTGTGCATATACAACGGGCGAAGGAACCCAGGTATCTAATTCGGCCTTGGCATAAATAACCTTTGTGCTGTTTACGGGGATTGGACCGTTATAAGTTTGCCAGCCTTCACCTTCAAATGCATAGTATATGGTTGCACCAGGATNNCACCACCGGGATTAAACACAGGTGTGGCAACTTGCTGACTGATGCTGAATACTTGATCAAACACATCACTTGGTATCCAATTCATTCCATCATTCTTATAAGCTCGAGCTCTAATTCTTGTAGTTGCAGATACGGGAATGGGGGCTGCATATACAAATGAGCCAGGACCTGGAACGTCGCCGTTCGTGGTATAATAGATAACGGTATTATCTGTTGCTGTCTGTAGAGGAACGGCTATTGCGCTTGTGTGGCCTGAAGCGGCTATGGTAGTTGNNATACAAAGCCGTTTCAACTGCTGAGGGAAGCCATGTGGGCATATAAGCCTTAGCCTTAAGTGTAGTTATCTCGTTTATTGCTATTGGCACAGTGTATTGAGTTGAGCTTTCATCAGGTTCTGTGCCATCAATAGTATAGAAGACACTTGCATTGGATGGATTTGCGATTATCGAAACCAGCTGTTCATCATAGAACAAACCACCAGCAAGAGTAAACACTGGCTTCACTAGTTGTCCGTTAACGTTATAAATCGCTTCCACAAAATCAGAGCTTATCCAATCAGCTCTATGTGCGGCTGCCCTGATGCGAGTGTAACCGAGTCCAACACTTATAGGCTCGGTATATAATACAGCATTGGGATTGCCAGGAGTAGGGATACTTCCATCTAAAGTGTAGTAAATAGCATCGCCACTGCTGACTGTAATAGTTACTAGTTGCGGCGTGGCAAATGAACCAGAGGCAGGAGTAAATACTGGATTGGGGACTTTCAGTGTATAGGTGTGAGTAACCACAGGAGAATCCTGCCAGTTGGATTTGGCTACATAAGCTTTCACTACAGTATTTTTGTCTACAGCAAAGCCGACTAAACCAAAGGTGTACTCCTGATAAGTGATGCCATTATCTAGGCTATAATAGATGGTTGCATCCTGGTAATTCAATATCCTAACTTGGATGTTTTCCGAATACTGGCCAGATACAGGAGTTATTACTGGTGCATTCAACTGACCATTGAACGTGTATGTGGCTGAATCACTGGAAGAACTTATCCATAAAGGCTTCTCTGCCCATGCCACTATAGTTGTGTTTGAAGTTACATCAAAGGGAGCTAAATACTGCTGAGGAGCTCCACCATTTACAGTGTACCAAATATCTCCATCTGGAGCCGTAATACTCACGGTAACAGCTGTTCCACTTTGGTATTGTGAGGTAGCAGGCGTAATTGTAGGTGCGGCAAGAGTACCGGTAATATTATAGGTTGCCTGGCCAGTGCTGGGAGTCCAGTTATTTAAAACTGCTATAGCCCTGATTGTTGTTAAGGTGTTTAATCCTAAATTAATAGGCGAAGTGTACTCTGTAGAGGCTGTGGTCGGTTCATCTCCATTTGTGGTATAGTATATCTGGGCCGCGGGGGGATTGGCAAGAATAACAACATCTATCGGGTTGGTGTAGTTTCCGGGAGCAGGCTGGAAGACTAAGGCACCAATGTTGTTTCCGATTACATACTCAATCTGCACAATATCAGATTCACGGAATCCAGGTTTATATGCTCTGGCTCGAACGGTAGTAGTAGTTCCTAATACGAATGCTCCGTTGTATAACGTACTCGCCTGAGTGGGATCGCTTCCATCAAGAGTGTAGTAAATCTGCGCTCCTGGGGTAATGCTGGCAATCGTTACAGTTATTGGTACTGCGTGATCTATTTCAGATGGAGTGAATACAGGATTTGCGACAGTTGGAATCAAAGTATAGGTTTTTTGTGAAGTGTCACTTGTAACCCAACCAGCCCTGTAAGCTTTTGCTCTATAAGTTTTGCTATATTGACCGTCTTGATCAATTAGCAAAGACTGAGGCGAATATAAGGGTGATCCGGCATGTGGTTCTGTTCCATCGTCGGTAAACCTGATCTCGGCACCATGTTAAGAAAACATCTGAACATTGATGGAATTATAATGTACCTCATCAGTTGGCATGAAAGTAACCTGAGGCAAGAATTTAATAAAGTAGTTCTGGGTAGCAACTGCGCTACTATTCCATGTGTTCAATATTGCTACCGCCCGAACTCTCCAATGTCCCTGAGTTAGTGTAAACGCTCCGTTATATAAGGTTGAACTGGCATCCGGGACGGGGGGATCGGCTGGGAACTGAGCATAAGTATAATAGATGTTTGCTGCTGCCCATCTTGGATCGCCTGCCGGTAGGGTTATAGAGACAGATACATTATCTTCATACATGGAAACCGCAGGGAACCCATCAGGAGATATAACTGGTGTTGGAAGGGTTCCTGTTATTGTGTATGTAGCCGTGTGGTGCAAGCTATTCAGTGTAGTAGTAATGGGCATAGCTTCGGCATACACTTCTAATGTCGCATCAGCATTAACTAATATAGCCCCACCATTATATAGCTGATAGGGAGCTCCATTTAACGAATAATAAATCGGGGCTCCAACAGGAAGGGTCTGAGTGTTTATAAATACGTTCTGAGCTGTGGTATATGTTCCCTGAGGGGGATTGAACACCGAATCATTGCCACTGCCCCAGTAAGTCATCCTGGTTCTATTGAGAATCGGGATGTTATAAGTAAAAACCTCACTGGCAAAGTAATCTGGATCAGCTGCGGTATATTCTGCCCACCACTGGAAGGTGCTGGAGCTATATACATCCATGGGGAAATCCGCGGGGTTATATACGCTGACAACGCCATTGATGCTATAGTAAACTGTAGCATCTGGGGGTATTGTAGCAGGAACAACAAAGTCTACAACAACAGCATCATTCAAGCAAACACAATAGTTCCCGTCAATGTTTGGCAGTGGCACGGTATTCAGCGTAGGTGCTGTGAATATCACCTTTCTGCGTACATCATACACATGCTCAGCGGTAACCTCGCTGTCATCCCAACCTGCCTTCGCAGCATAAGCTCTCAATCGAGCGACAGTATGTGGCGGGACTGCTATTCCGGTTCCAGCGTTATAAAGTGTCCATGGGCCATCATTATAACTATAATAGATACTGGCTCCGGCTAAACTGCTAACGATCTCAACAGGATAGTTCACGTTGGAGGGAATGATTCCCGGGGCTTCCACAAAATGAGGAAGCTCCACTTTGCCAGTCATGTTATATATCTGAGTAACATGCTGAGATGTTGGCAAAGTCGGATGAGTAAACCATGCAGTTATCGTAAACACATAGTCCTGTGGAGGAACTGGAATATTGATCGGGCCTGAGTATAGCATCGGTTCCGCCAAAGAGCCGATAGCCGGCACTACCGGTGGTACCGCCGTTGCATAATAATATATGCTTGTGTTATCTACTCCGGGAGTAGATAAAGTTATGTTCTGAGTCGTGCTGAATGTACCAATGTTATTAGTACCATAAGGGTCAAACCATGGCCCAATAGGACTTACGGTAACGTTCCACACATGAGTTACAGCATATCCGCTGTTGTCAATTCTGTCACGAACTTCACAAGTCAGAACATAGAACACAGGAACATTGAATGTATAATTCAAAGTGTTTGTGGTGGATTCTATTCGGGAAAAAGGTACACCGTTAAATTCGCCTTCAAGTGTCCATGTATAATACAAAGGCTCCTGGATAGCGTCTCCATCAACATCACTGGCTATAACGCCAAATGCTACAGTGTCATCCTGATCTATTGTTATGGATGTACTTTGAGCGGCATAGGTCGGATCATTTGTCGGCCAATATGAATCTATGACCGGGGGATCGTTTACATTTACAACGTCTATAGAGAAGGTGGTAGAAACGTGTTGAGTGGCTCCACCAAGTAGATTCTCCACCGCAGTTACAATGAAGTGCTGCCGTCCATGGTAATCCGGAATAGGAATAAAAGTAACCAACTTATCATTACTCGGGTTTTGTATCACTTCAACCTTATTGGGAAATGCTGTTTGGGTTACATATATAGTGTAAGATGAGCCGTCATAAATCTTAACAATATTGGCAAAGTTCAACGTGATTCCAGTAGGGGAATCCTCAATTACTTGATACACATAACCAGAACCAACGTTTCCTGGCGTGTTTACAGTGGGAAAGTGAAAAGTCGGTAAGTCTGGTTGGTTAGTTACAGTAATGTTGATGCCTTTCGATACCGGTCCGGATAACTCACCATTGGTAATTCGGTACAAGGTTATCCACATCGGCCGGGTGCCGAAGAAATCTAATACTGGCGTAAACCTCAGCTTAAAGGGCTGCAGTGGATAGGGAGCTGAGACTGTAAAGAATGAAGATTGACTCCACCCTATCTGCAAGCTGTCAAGCGGAGTTGTCCCCGTAATGTAGGGGGCAAAATCAAACTCCCAATCTGTGTCTTCCAGGAAGACATCAGGTGCTATTGGCAATGCAGAGGGGGTTGTGGGAAGCCAAGAATAGCTTCTAACCAAACTGTTGCGATACTCCACTTCACGCAACAGCTGCTCCGTTAACGGGGCGTCTTTCAAATCCAACGGACTAAGACTTAGTCCGAAGAGCACTCCGATAAAAACAACCGTGATGAAAACCAGAATTGCCTTTTTCATAACCTACTCCTTAATGTGTTTATTTTTCTTTCCAAAACTCATTGTACACCTTTTCAGGAACATTGGTAAAACTGAAGCTTTACGAATGATCTTATTGATGCCAACAGACTTATAACGAGAATATCCATGGGGCAACACTGATAGCACCATTAAGCTTGTCAATGCTTTTTTTGCCAACCCTCACTTCCCCCCGTATTTTTTCAAACATAATAAAGCAAGCTGTCTTTCTTAGTGCAAGTCCCTTATTGTGACTATTGTTGGGAGTTGATATGGAGAAAAAGTATTAGTTGATATCTGCTTATTTTTTCTTTATAGAACTAAAAACCAACTCATCTACACCCTTCTGCACAATCATTACAATCGATTAAACCCCCTGGATATTGCCTTTCTTCATA
>DIMZ01000216.1:16457-18952 GCA_002425825.1 Cloacimonetes bacterium UBA5553
ACCAGAAGACAGCATGCTAGACCTGTGGCTTCAAGAGATATCGAGTTCCCGGTCGACAGAGGAAACGCTTTGCCTGTTGTGAAAAGACTTCTGGCCCTTTTTGGTGACGGGGACGTCCCCACCTCAATGATAGGGGATATGTTGGTTTCCTACATGGTGTGAGTTGTAAAGTCTGGGGGAGGAGTGTGATGCATTACGTTAAGTCTTAGCAGTGCTACTAATTATCGTAGTTTTTTACGCTAGCACTATCACTTATCTGCATATGTGGAATCATTTCCACATTGCTAATTTCTTTTGCTCGCGGATTTGTCCCGGAGTTGGTACTTCAATCTCTTTGCCTGTTTCAAAATCTAGCTTTGTGTAGTACATACAGGTGGATATGCTCATTGGTGTTGGGGTAAATTCCTGAACTTGTTCTACGTGGATATTATTCTTTACTAGCCACTCACGAAGCGCTTTGGCATCTTCGATGCCGGTACCGGGATGACCAATTATGATGTAAGGTATAACTTGTCTTTTAACGCCTTCTTTGTGTATAGCTTTACAGAACTTCTCACAGAACAATTCGTAGCTCTTAATACTTGGTTTACCCATCAGTCTCAGTACCTTATCGGACACATGCTCAGGGGCAAGTTTCAGCCTGCCGCCTGTGTATTTTGTTGCAATCTCCAGAATGTACTTATCTTCATTCTCCAGCATGTCATGCCTGATACCGGATGCTATATAAACATGCTTGATTGCGTCTATTTGGCTTATCTTCGATAACAGCTTCAGTTGCTCACCGTGAGCCATGATTAGCGAAGGGCAAATCTTCGGATAAAGGCAAGAACGTCTTGTACATGATGCGGGAAAGCCTAATTTGCAGCGTGAAGCATACATATTTGCCGTGGGACCACCTACATCGGATATTGTTCCTTTCATTCTATTTGCTTCCCTAATTATGGAAGCTTGAGAACGGGATTGAATCTTTCTTCCCTGGTGGCAGGCAATTGCGCAAAAACTGCAACCTCCATAGCAACCACGGTGAGAGGTGATGGAGCTTTTAATCTGCTCAAAAGCTGGAATCGTTTTCCCCTTGTACTTGGGGTGAGGTGCGTACATATAGGGAAGATCATATATCTCATCCATCTCATCGGTATATAGTGCCTGCTCGGGGGGATTATGTCGCAACAATCTTCCGCCATTCATCTGATACATAACTCTGGATGAGCTATGCTCGGTGAATAGTTTGGTCATTTCATAAAATGTTTGCTTGTCTTTGCAAGTCTCAGCTTTGGGAAGAATTATCTCTTCACTTTCTAGTTCTGGATTTGAGTTATGAGGGTTGTTACAGAAAACCACCGTGGAGGGAATGTCCTGAATCTCTGCTACATTCGTTCCTTGTGCCAATTCAGCGGCAATATTACAAATAGGCTTCTCCCCCATGCCATACACCAGAATGTCTGCCTTGCTATCAGCCAGAATGCTGTTACGTACTTTATCCTGCCAATAGTCATAGTGAGCAATACGCCGTAGCGAAGCTTCAATGCCACCTATCACAACAGGAACACCTTTGTAAATGCGCTTCACGAGATTTGTGTAAACAAAGGTAGCTCTATCAGGCCGCAAACCCGCTATTCCGTCTGGACTGTATGCATCGTTATGCCTTAGCTTTTTTTGCGCAGTATAGTGGTTAATCATAGAATCCATATTACCCGCAGTTATCCCAAAGAATAGGCGGGGTTGCCCCAATTGTTGAAAACTTGCCACACTATTTACATCAGGTTGGGCAATAATACCAACTCTGTAGCCTCTGGACTCAAGGATTCTGCCGATAACTGCTGCACCAAAACTGGGGTGATCTACATAGGCATCACCAGTAATGATAATGATATCAATATATTCCCAGCCAAGATGTTGCATCTCGCGTTTGGACATTGGCAAGAAGGACATTATGCTAAGCTCCGAATCTCAAAACTACACCAAAAACAAAGCCGGAGTAAAGGCAAAACGATTCGCATTTACTCCGGAACAAATACACCCTAGGGTAAATTTTATTATGGATTAACCCGGATAATATTGATTGCTTGCACACCTTTGTCGGTTTCCATTAGATCAAATGTTACAAACTCGTCTTGTTCAAGGACTTTAAGCTCTCTTGGAGAGTTTGTAACGATAGACTTCCAGTGAACAAAGTATTCTTTGCTGTCATCTGTAATTATAAAGCCGTATCCTTTATTCTTGTTGAACCACTTGACTTTGCCTTTCATAACCACCTCGCAATAATTCTAATTGCCACTAAACTATGTTCCCCTATTTTCGTCAATAAAAAAAACTCAGACACATATAGTTACCAGAGTTGGGCGGTAGCGATTTTTTTATTGACGCATTATCGGTATTGATTTAGATGGGAAGTGTTGTATAAATGATGCTGAGGAGTAACTATGAAATCTCGGATTCTTCTGGTCGATGACGACAGGCTTTTGCGTGAAGTGATCGGAGATTTTTTGTCTATG
>DIMZ01000216.1:18957-28674 GCA_002425825.1 Cloacimonetes bacterium UBA5553
GATTAGCTGAAGATGCAGCTCATGCCTTGGCCAAGTTAACTCCCGGTAAGTATAAGCTTGCCTTGATAGACTTAGTGATGCCGGGAAAAAATGGATTGGAACTGATGAAGGAATTGCTGGAACAAGACCCGGATATATTTTGCTTAATCATGACTGGTTATCCTACTGTGGATTCTGCATACAAATCGATGATCGAGGGTGGATCGGACTACATTATTAAGCCTTTTCAACTTATGGAACTCTTGAATACATTAGGAAAACATATCTGACATGTCGTTATCTGTTCGCATCAGTAATCCCGAGTGTTACACAAACAAGCTAAATCTGTGGAGTATGCCAGACTTTATGAATGCAGTTGCTAAACTGCATAAAGCCGAAGCATATCATCTGCAGTGTTACAAAGGCGAGCAGTTGATTGCAGTTCTCCCAGTTTATACAAAAAAGGTTTTAGGCTTTGAAGCAATTATTAATCCCACTTCGTCCTATTATCAGGGTTTGAACATATGGTTAGAAACCAGCACATATCCCCAAAGAACTCTTTTGGATTGCCTGCAAATCACCAGCGCTATAGCCAACTTTCTACACAAAAGATACCGTAAAATGAGCTTTAACTTATCTCCAGACACAGTGGATATACGCGGTTTCACCTGGGAAGGTCTGCGGGCACTGCCTTTCTATACTTTTGTGCATGACTACTCAGCCCCCTTAAAGCCACTATACAGCGAACATAAAAACATCAACAAAGCAATCAAACACGGGTACAGCTTCGGGCAAGAAACCAATCTGGAAGAATTCATAAGGCTTTTAATGGCTATGAACGGCAGAAAGAAGAGAGAGAACGGCGTTAGTTATACAGGTCTGGCAACGTTGTTAGATCAGTTAATCGCACTCGGGTATGCCCGTCAATACAACATGTATCTGGATGGAAAGATAGTAAGTAGCGAGATAATCTATAAAGGTTACTCGGGTACTGCATACACTATTTACCGGGCTACCAGCCTTGATGAAATGAAACACGGCGTTAGCAGTTTGCATACAACTAGCATAATAACCGAATTGGCTAATGAGATAAGCGAATTAGATTTTTGTGGAGCGAATATCCCAGATGTGGCAAGATTCAAAGCTTCATTTGGCTTGCGTCTTAAAGTGTATTACAGGATAAGCAACTAATGAAAAGAAGTGCTATGGTCAAAGATATTAATAAGGATAAGGTGTTTACGATCAAGTGGAAAAAATCGTTGTATTAAAAGGCGGTTTCTCACCGGAAAGAGAAGTGTCACTGGTTAGCGGAGCTGAAATCGCAAAAGAGCTTCGTGTGCTTGGGTTCGAGGTTTGCGAGATAGACCCAAAAGAATATCTCACTAGTGTTAGCTTTGTGGAAGCTCTAACCATGCAAGAGCCCAGCTTAGTGTTTAACGGTCTGCATGGGGGAAGCGGAGAAAATGGCGAGATACAAGCCCTATTAAAACTAATGAATATCCCCTGTACCGGCTCAGAATATCGAGCTTGTTGTATTACAATGGATAAATATATCACAAAACTGATAGTTGCACAAGAAGGGATTCCTGTAGCCAAGCACATATTATTGAGGGGAAACGTGCTGTCAGATTATGGAGATCCTGAAGATTATGCTGCTTTCATATCTACCCTGGGGTTACCAATTATTGTAAAACCAAATGACGCAGGCTCATCGGTTGGGATAAGTAGGGTCGATAGCCTTGAACAGGTAAAAGACGCTGCCCTAGATGCTTTGAAGTACTCCAGTTCGGTGCTTTTAGAAGAATACATCCCGGGCAGAGAACTAACAGTAACCGTGATAGACGGTAAGGCTCTGCCGGTGGTGGAAATAAAACCCCTTTCAGGATGGTATGACTATAATAACAAATACACCAAAGGCAAAACAGAGTACCTAGCCCCTGCTGAGTTAGACGAATCTGTTGCCAAGCTAATTCAATTGTATGCCGAAAGAATCTGGAAGGCTGTAGATTTGTCGGGATATGCAAGAATAGATTTTCGTTATGACGACCATAAAGCATACTTTTTAGAAGTAAATACGCTGCCGGGAATGACTCCCCTAAGCCTAACTCCCATGGCAGCTAAAGCAGCAGGAATGTCTTTCGGTCAGTTGCTGCAAACCATAATTAACATAAGCCTGCGTAACGCAGGGAGGTAAACCATGAAAAACATTAGCATGTTATTAATGGTATTTATTCTGATTCCCATACTGGGTTGGTCAGTTTTAAACACCAGCTTCTTTCCCGGAAGTGTGGAAGTAAATACCATGAGCACGATTAGTTTTGATCCCCAAGAACCGTTGTCACAACCCCAGTTAACAACACTAACAATTACAGAGAACCAGCTTCCTGCAGGCAAGATTGATCTAAAGGTGGTTGTTTTCTGGAATAATATGAAGCTCGTAGAAGCAGATTTTGAAAGTTTGGATGAGAATTGGGGTACTTTGGTGGGTAATACTAGGCAGGTACAAATGAGCAACCGTCATTTGATATCTGAAGTGGGTCACCCTGATTTCAAGAATAAAGGCAATAACAATATCTCGGTGGATAATGTTATCAACGCAAACCCCACATTAAAAGAAGCTGTCCTAGCAGGCTATTTCCCCGATGGTAATCTGGAGTTAAGAATATGGGTGCGAAACTGGCAGGCTGGAGCTTGGGAAAACCCGAGTGGTAGTCCGGCTGTGTTTACCATAAAAATCCGTAATGCTGGTGCCATAAATCTAATATCTCCCGGAGTGGCGGTAGGCATCACCCCTCCCCAGATTAGCCAAAGACCCATCAGCTTCCAGTGGAACTCAGTATCAACCGGTTTCAATAAGTCCTCAATAGTTATCAAAGAGTATCCTGCAAACAATCCACCCAGTGTGAATAATATTGAGAGCACCGGTAACGTATTCTATAGTAACACCGATGTTACAAGTGGGTTCTCAGATTTCCTGTCCTTCAATCCGGGCAACTACTATGCTTGGCAAATTAAGACCACCCTGTTCAATGAGCATGTTCCCAATACCGGAAACAAGAATCCTGCTCTTCAACCTGAAGTAAAAAGTAACTGGTACGTGTTTAGATATGTGCTGGAATCTCAGAACACAAATGAAGCTGCCTCCGAGATGCAAGCTCAGCTAAACATGCTGAACAACAGCGCATTAAGAGGTATTCTTGCTCAGGGTTACACCTTGGTAGGCACAGTGATATTCGAGGGTAGAACATACAGCGGTCAGGATGCTCTAGATATACTATCCGGTCTTGCTGGTAAAGACATCCAAGTGCAGTTAAGGGATTAGGAGAAATAAAATGAGAAAGTATATATTAATCCTAACATTGATATGCCTAAGCCTAAGCCTAAGCCTGTTTGCTGCTGAGTCTGTTGCCATGCTATCTGCTTCAAAAGGCAAGGTTGACCTTACACGTGAAGCAAAAAGCGTTAAGTTTAAAGCTGGTGATATGCTAAAGAACAATGATGAGTTACGCACTGGCGGAGAATCGTTTGCGGCATACAAGTATATCGATGGCTCATCTACCATAAAGGTGTTTTCTAATTCTGTGGTAAGAATAACTGCCAATAAAAGCGGTAAAAGCCTTAGCAAAAAAGTAGTGATCGACAAAGGCAGTATTTTTACTGACGTGAAGCCCAAATCTGGAGCATTCATGGTTCAAACACCCACTACTGTAGCATCGGTAAAGGGAACAGGTTTCCTAACCAAGATTACTGAGGATGGCATATCCAAGTTTGTGGTAACCGATGGCGAGGTTGAGCTAAAGATATTAGACAGCGATGATGTAAAATCTGTTCCCGCAGGTAATACAGCGATTATTGATGCTGAAGGTAATTTCGAGATTCGGGTTAGCAGTGCAGAAGACACTTCCAGCATAGAGAAGGCAGAAATAGAATCCTCACAATCTTCTGAACCTAAGCTTATCAGAATTCCTGTGTTGGATGCCTCAGGCAGAACCAAATACATCGAGATTAAGTACTAAAGGGGGCTGCCATGAAAAAGTTACTCTTGCTAATGCTTATTGCGATATACGCATCTATAGCATTTTCAGTATCCATTCAACACGTTTCGCCTGCTAGCTACAACTTGGGTGAAGACGTGAAACTTATGATAGAAATAGTCCAGGGATTAGAAGAGATATCCGAAGTAAAGGTTTATTATCGCAACCAAGGCGAAGTTCCCTGGATGAACACAGCAGCAAGCCAAGAGAGCCCTGGAGCTGTATATTTTTGGGCAACTATACCTGCCAAATTCATCTCTGACACAAAGCTGGAATACTATTTTGAGATTCAGCTCTACGACGGCACGGCAGAAAACTTCCCTCCCCTTGATGGGATAACCCCAAAGTATTCTATCGTCCCAAAAGCTCTTGAAGGCACCTTGTCAGATGGCTTTGTATTACTTACAGAAGAGACTAGTATCTCTGCCGACGAAGGCTACCTGCTTGCAGTATCATTCTTTGCTCTAGCTGAAGACATAGACCCTGCAAGCATAGAAGTGTGGGTGGGTGGTCGTGACGTTACATACTACGCAGACATAGCCACACCAACCATACTCTACCGTGAAGAAAACCCTCTTCCCGGGATAAAGAAAGCTGTAATAAAAGCCAAGAAGGGAACCCAGATTATCCACTCTGATGTGTGGATTACTGAGATTACTCCCGGCAAAGTAAAGCGTGCTGTTCCTTTCACAGTACGTGGTAGTGTAAATTTCGCATCCAACGTTTATGATTACTCCGATCCAAATGTTACTCCCGGTGTTAGCGATAATGATGCAGCATCTTGGGCAGATGTTTATGCCAATTATGGCAAAGTAAATATGCAAGCCAATGCCTACGTTTCGTCTCTGGAGAAAACCAACAAGCAACCCGTAAATAGGTACACCATAGGCTTACAAGTCCCCATGCTGGATATCTTTGCGGGTGACTACTCCCCCAATATAAGCCAGTACACGCTTTACAACCGTAATATCCGCGGCTTGTACGCAAAGTTCTATGGCAGAGCCGGAGCACTTACCTGGGCACATGGTGAAAGCGTTCGTAAAACTACAAATGAAGACGTTCTCTTCACCTCCCCCGATGGTAGAACTCTTAAATCAGGAACTTTCAAGCAAGAAGCAATCGGAGCAAAGTTCACCATCGGCAATGATAGCGGGTTCTCAATGGGCTTTGCTGCATCTAGACACAGAGACATCATTAGCTCTTTGGATAGCCTGTACTATATGCTCTCCTACACTCCCACAAACTCAAATGATCTAACTACTGCATATAGCGTGACAGCAAGGGATAATGCTGTGCTTAGCTTTGATATTAAGCTAAACATGCCCAGCATAAACTCTATTGTTGGTGCAGAAGTAGCCGGATCGATGCTTAACAAAAATACCATCCCCGGCCCTATTGACCAGGCAACCATAGAAGACTATCTGGGGCGCGAGAACTTCCCTGTTAACCCCGAAGATTTCGCAAGTTTGTTTGTTGTGAACAAAAACATGGAACCCTTTATGCCAGGCAGAGCAAACATGGCTTGGATAGCTTACTTCAGAACATTGCTGCTGAACAACCTTATTAATGTTCAATACACCGAAACCGGGTCAGCCTTCAATGCTCTGGGAGCTGCCTATCAATTGCTGGACAGCAGAACACTCAGCATCACCGACCAGTTTAACCTGGCAAGATACTGGGTTTTCACAGGTGGATTTAATCTAACTGCCGATAACTTGATGGGGCACAAATCGGAAACCAATACCTTCAGCTCTTGGTATGTGCAATCCATTCTTCGTATAAACAAACTTCCCTACCTCAAGGCTGCCTATTTTAATAACCAGGGCGAAAACAAAGAAAACCCGGACATTGCTTCTGCAAACCCCTTCCGACACTATTTGCGTAATTCAAACAATATGAGCTTTGGTATCGGTTACAACGTAACCCAAATACCCTATGTACCTACTCAGTTTGACATCAGCTACAGAATGGGTGCCGATGATTCACAGCTTGCTGATGCGAGCAATGTGATGCAATACACTGCCAACAATGAAAGCAACGGCTTGAATCTAACCATGTCTAACAGATACACCAGCTTGCCGTTAACTACCCAGTTCTCCATGTCTATGGGCACACAGAAGCAATTGATGGTAAGCCCTGCTGTAGAGAACAAGAACCAAAACTTATTCTTTGGCGCAGGTTATAGTTTGTGGGAAAATCGCATAAAGCCATTTGCGAACTATCGATTAGTAAGCTACGACAGTAACCAGACCGAGCATAAGTATGGTTACGTAACCTTGGGTGTGGAAGCATACCCGATAAAGGATATGTCTATAAACACCAATCTTGGTTTCCAAAACTATAGCAGCAATCTTGCCGGTGCCTCCGAGTACAAAACCACCACTTGGAGAGTGTTGCTAACCCAAAGATNNAATGAGTAAATAAACTTAAGAACCAAGCCCGTTCGTTACTTAGTACCGGACGGGCTTACAATTTACTACGCAAAGAGGAACTATGAAACGCTTTCTGGTTATACTCTATCCGCTTGGTATCCTCCTGCTTATCAAGCTAATCTTCCTGTTTCCTTTCTTCGATTCTTTGGAGTACAAGCTCCAGGATACGCTTTTTAGATTTCGTGGAGTTCAGGAAATTTCAGATAATCTGGCAATTATAGCCATAGATGATGCTACATTTAATGCCCTTAATGAAACTTGGCCTTTCCCCCGCAATTATCATGCAAAACTGATAGAAAACTTAAACAAAGCGGGTGTAAGGCAGATTGTTTTCGACGTGGAATTCACCGAAAACTCATATCCCGAAGCAGATCACGCCTTAGCAGAAGCAGGTGCAAGGTACAACAATGTAGTATATGCCGGAAAGGTAATCCATGCCCGCAAGGCTGGAGAGCCAAGCCAAAAATTAACTCCCATATCGACAGTGATGCGACGAGGTTTATCTTGGGGTATAGTAAACATGAATGCCGATTCCGACGGATTTATTCGCAAATACACATGCTATGAGGCCTTCGACAAAGAACCGGTATTCAGTATTGGCGTGGCTTCACTGGCAAACATGCGAGTTTACCAGCCAGACTGGGATAAACATATATCATTAACCAGAACAAGGCTGAAGGTTGCAGACAAAACCATCCCTCTCGTAAATCAAAACAATGCTCTTATCAACTATCACGGCCCGGCGGGGACATTTAAGCAATTCTCATATTCCAGCATTCTGGATGATTCTACCATGACCATGCCAGGATATCAAGGCGTGGAATTAGACGAGTTTTATGATATTCTTGAGTCTGGTGAATTAGCTGGAAAGATAGTGCTTATTGGAGCTACCGTGGATGAACTTCACGACAAGTTTCCCACTCCCTTTGGTGGAGAATGGACTCCCGGCGTAGAGATTCATGCTAACTTCATCGAAATGGTGCTTTCGAATAGATACCTGAAAGAGATTAACCCTCTGTTATACCTGGCGATTGAGCTATTATTACTAATTGGCTTCTGGTGGGGTTTCCGCAAGATTAAACCACAACTCTCTGCCATTATAGTAGTTGTCTTAATAGCTTTGCAATATGGCTTTGCATTCTTCTTGTTCAAGCAAAACGGCATCATTATTCCTATTATGCAAACAGCCATTGTGCTCTTATTGGTTTACGTGGCGAGTATATTGAATCACTATCTGGAAACCATGAAAGAAAAGCGCTTCATCCGATCTGCCTTCCAGCAATATATGGCTCCGGAATTGGTGAATCAGTTGCTGCAAAACCCCAAAAACCTCAAATACGGGGGCTCCTTACAGGAGATAACCGTGCTGTTCTCAGATATTCGCTCTTTCACCACTTATTCCGAATCTCACACCCCTGAAGAAACTGTTAACATCCTGCATGAATACCTAACTGAGATGGTGAATATTATCATCCTGAATCAAGGCATCTTAGATAAATTTGTGGGCGATGAAGTAATGGCTTTGTTTGGAACTCCAGTTCCATTGCCAAACCACGCACTAAACGCCTGTAAGGTCGCGCTGCAAATGCGTGAAAGACTAAGCGAAATGCAGGAACAATGGAAAGCTGAGGGACGCCAACCCTTCGAGATTGGCATCGGGATAAACACCGGTCAAGCTGTGGTAGGCAACCTTGGTAGCGAACAGATATTTGACTACACGGCTATCGGCGATACCATTAACTTAGGTGCAAGATTAGAAGGCATAAACAAAGAATATGATACCGCAAAAAAGATCATAATCAGCGAGTTTACCTTAGAGAAAGTTGAAGGCTTGGTTGAAACCCGCTATCTGGATGCAGTAACCGTTAAAGGCAAAACCAAACCTGTTAAGATATATGAATTGATAGGATTAAAGGACTAAACACCCTGTAGTTAAGTATTAACCTTTTACGATAATCTACGCATTGCTTTGAAGAAGGTTGCTTGCACGATTTGCGGTAGAATTACGCATGAATTACGCATCTCATCCGTNNTGCGTAATTCATTAGTAATTCGAGCAAGTATGGTAAAGCTGACTTGGGTGAAAATATTAAGCTGTGTTATTGGAGAGATTGAACTATCTTTACTATCTCGTCGGGGTTATCCACCAGATAGTCGGGATCGTGGCTGCTTAGCAGTTCTGCCGTATGAAATCCCCAGGTAACCGCTATCACTCTAAGTCCGCATTTCTTGGCTGCGTCAATATCGCGCGTTTCATCGCCCACATAAATTATCTGCTTGGGGTCAAGACCATGCTTCTTAATCTGCTGCTTTATCCGAAGCTTTTTGTTTAGCACGCCAGAAGTGCCATCCACCCATTGAAATGCCGAAATCTGCATCCGCCAAAGAAACATATATAGGTTTTCTTTGGAGTTTGAACTCAGCAACGCCATGGGAACCTTCATCTCAGATAGCTGGTTCAGCATGGGGATTATACCCTTACATGGCTCAAGCTCATGTACCAGATGCTTATATTCTACAAGTGCCATAGCGATGGCTTTTGGGATTCTATGAAAGGGTATCTGCATTTCCTTTAGCACTTTTCGCATCGGCATAGACCGAAACCGCTGGAAATCCTCATCTGTAAACTCGGTGTGACCAAACTTTGGAGCCATTTGGTTTGCTATCTTCCAGCCAAGATGAATGGAATCGGCAATAGTGCCATCGAAATCGAAGAGCAAGAATGGTTTCATTTCCTATTCCTCTTTTTTAGGTATTCTACTACCATATCATAAGCCTCGCTACGGCTTAGCCCAAATACGGCTGCAAGCTCCATGCTGATTGCTTTGGTACCCATGGCTTTCTTGAAACATTGAGCTATATGAAGGTTTATATCGGCTTCGCTAACCCCAAGCTCGCTTTCGGAGGCGGAACAGCCTTGTAACACAATGCAAAACTCACCTCTTAAGGTAATCTCATCGTTGCCGGAGGCTTGTCCTAAGCTGGTATATATATGCTCTTCATGTAGTTTGCTTATCTCTCGAATAATGGATATAGAACGGTCTCCACATGCCTCGTGAAGCTCAGATAGGCATTCAAGCAAGCGGTGTGGCGATTCGTAGATAATGCTGGGAAATGGATATTCCGATATCTCGCGTATTTTGCTCTTACGCCTGGCTTTATCACTGGGGAGAAAGCCCACAAACTGAAACTGCCGAGTACTAAATCCGGAAATGGAAATTGCCGGAATACAGGCAGTAGCTCCCGGCAATGCAATTACGCTAATCCCTTTT
>DIMZ01000217.1:0-3107 GCA_002425825.1 Cloacimonetes bacterium UBA5553
TGCAATGTGTGCTGGAGGGTCGTAGAATTCGGGGGATACATACCCTCCCCTCTTGTCATAGCATAAATCACAGAAAGTTTACGGACTCATCACAGATAAAATCTGCAATAAGTCCGTAATAATACTGCAATTCGTTCAGGGAAGAAGCAACTTACCTGATAAGAATAAACTTCCTGGGTGCTTCGTGTTGCCCCGCAAGACGATAGAAATATATGCCATTAGTTAAGGTGGCATTGGGCTGGAAGCTAATCTGATTTTCGCCCTGGCTTAGTCTGGTAAAAACGCTCTGAACTTTTTGACCCTTCAGGTTAAACACCTCTATGGATGCATCCTTCAGGTTCTTGCTGTTATTCAGGCTAATGTATGCACTATTTGTTACGGGATTGGGATACATTGCCCCAAGCTGCATGGTTGCAGGAACAAGGGTAGTATCACTATTTGACACACCTTCCACAGCATAACGGAAGGGGATGCTGTAGCTGCCGATATTGGGTGAGGATATCACAAAGCGGAAATACGCCACTCCAGGACTGCCGATTATGATGTTATGATGAAATGGCACAGCTTCGCCATCACCGAGATACAAGGGCACCTGAACGTTTCCAACGTAGCAATTACCAGCTTCATCGCAGTAATTAAAATACCAGTCTTCCGGGGCGGAATCCACCTCGATGGTGGTGGTATAATTGTCTGCGCTGCCCATGTTATAAACCCAAAAAGGCTGGGAGGAATAGAACGTGTCGGCAGGACCGGTAATATTTGGATTCCAGTTCATGGCACCGCGCACCTGATAGACAGGTTGAGGAAGAGTTGATGCACTTTGCACAATGGTTTTATTGTCTAATTGAACGCTAACTATTGCCCAAAGATTGGCGGCATTCCAGGATGGATTTACCACAAAATCCTTATCGAAAGTAAAGGAGCTTAGCTGACCGCTTAAATTAATGTCATCATACATTATACGCCGCACCACATTGGTTTGAGTATCGGTGATGTTATCTTCCAGAATATAATACACTACCTTGGCGTTGCTAATCTGGGCAGTGGGTGAAACCATTACGATTCTACCGCTGAGGTTGGCTGGAGAGGTGCCGAAATTGCTTATTTCCACACTAAGGGGGCTGGAACTATAGCGAAACTGATTTAGAGACTGCATATAACGGCTGCCGTCAACAATACCATCTCCGCTGCCATCCACACGTATCTTGCCATTGAACATTACGGAAGGTATGCCGATTACCTCATAGTAATCAAAACGGTCCAAAACCTCCTGAGTGCTATAATCACCGCTTTGAGTGTATAGTTTGGCGGTAATAAACTCACCGGCATGCGTGTGCGTGTGCACTTCCTGCAAGCCTGTCCAGGCAATGGCGCAACCGCCACAGGTGGTGGAACCAAAAACCTCTGCCACGGTGGTATATGGCAAATAGCTAAGCTCTGCGCAAAGCAGGCTAAAGCTAAGTAATGCAACTATTAAAGCAATGTATCTCATGTATATCTCCTTGGTAAAAAATATCATTAAAAACGTGTGGAAAGCTCGGCTTTTAGCCCCTGGAAAGCAGAAACATAGCGGCATACGCCATTGCGGCAAATCTTTCCCCCGGCTTCTTTACCGGCGAACAGCACAATGTCGCTGTGGCTGGCAATGGGGTATTTGGCTTCAAGGGCTGCCCAATATTTGCTGTCCATAACAGCATCAAAATCTTGCCAGTTACTCTGCAAGGCTGCGGATAAAGAAAGCTTGCCTACTGATGTGTCGAGCTGTAGCTTGGGCTCGTAATGCTTGTAAGTGGCGGCAAATATCTGCTTATCGGCTATCTTGAATTCGCTTTTAATCTGCACCTGTTTTCCCAACACAGGAAAAGCGAGGGCAAGGGCAGGGCTGGCTTCTTTTTGCCAATAGGAAGAGGCGTCATCCACTTTTTCCACATGCGAATATGCGGTTTCCAGCCACAGCGAACCAAGTGTCCAGTCTATTGCAGCATAGAAGTCGTTCATCTGCTTCAGCTTTGGGCTGTCCCAGGCTTCGGCATAGTCCACATAAAGATTGGCAGCTTCACTAATGGCGATAGTGCTGCGAATTTGCCAGCCTTCTTCATCCACTCCCGAGGCCAGAGCATCGGAAAGTGTTTCACTATGGTAATTCGCCATGGGAAGGTCTTGCAGGCGGTATTGAAAATCGTCATACTTCTTGTATGCGCCACCAAGCTGGATAATGCCCAAGCTGATATCGGCATTACCATAAATGGCTTTACCAAAACTGGTGGGAAGTCCCGGCTGCTTATAGGTTTCGCTGCTGGCATATTCGCCATAGGCTTCCAGCATATCCCATGCTATCTGCATTCTTCCGCTATATACATCCCGCTGAGCATAATTATTCATAGCACCAAGATTGCGCAGGCTTAGCGCGGAGGCACCCAAACGCACACCGTAAGCATAGGGAGACAGCAGGTCAACACCGTACATTAAATCATATTTTGATGCGTAATCCGGGCTCTCTATGGCACCGTAAATGGCTTTTAGCTTATAGTCGTCATCGTATCTGAACAGAAAGCCGTCAATGCGGTGGTCTTCGTCAAATTCCAAATCATGATAGCTGCGAAAGCTGATGCCATTGCCGAAGCTCTCTTCCGTGGTTCCGGCATGGATGCTGATAGCGTCCTTGGCGTAAGATGCGTATAGCTCTTGCCATCCAAGCTTCAGCTTGTTGGGATCAAGATTGTCCATTAGCTCCTGTTGCTGTGTGGAATACTTTGGGAGTTCGGCAACGTATTTCATACCAAAGCTAAAGTTGCGATAGGTAAGATTAAAGCCGAAGTTATCGCGGAAATAGGCATTTAGCGAGTCCTCGGCAGTGCGATAGATAAACTGAGCTTCGTTCAAGCCGTTTATAGACAGCGTGTTCTGCCCGTGTAGGCTAAGCCCCGAAAATAGTATGAGTAGTAATAATAAAAGCTTTATCCTCATTTACTCCGCCTCGGTATCCATGCCTAACAAGCTGCGGATATGCTTTTCGTAAGTAGCTTCCGTTCCAGGCTCAAAACCTACGTGTGTATAAACAATCTCGCCAGTTTGGTTCAGGATAAAAGAATGGGGTGGATTTACTG
>DIMZ01000217.1:3118-5936 GCA_002425825.1 Cloacimonetes bacterium UBA5553
TTCGCTATCAAACAGAGTTACAAACTTATAGTTTTTGCCTTTCAGATAGTTCTTGGCTTTCATCTGGTTTTTTGGTGAATCTATAGATATCAGCACCACCGTTAAAGTTTCATATTTCTCTGCCAGTTCGTGCAGATAAGGCATGGCAATCTTGCAAGGACTGCAATAATCTGCCCAGAAGTCTATCAGGATTGGCCCCTTATCCAAAAGGCTTTCGAGGCTAATATTCTTACCTGTGGCATCAGGAAGGCGGAAATCCGGCATGGCATCAGCAAGCAGCAAGCTGCCAAAAAGGATAAGAGCTATGCAAAAAAATATCGCTTTCATGTTACTTTACTCCCTTGCGGAAAAGAGGAAGTTCTAAACCGCCATAGATTGTGGCATTGTTTTGAAAGGTTGTGGGCTTCTTTTGAGCAAAAACCACCAGTTTGATGTCTTCGGGAAGATCAACTGTGGAGGTGAGGCTAATGTTTATGGGATTATTCAGGTTCACCCCTGCCAGGCTGGTTATGCCTTTGGCGCGTACTACATGACGCAAAGGGATATTGGGTGTGGTGATATTAGATAAGTGTGATTCTTCTTCGTAGATAACGTAATTCAGCACCATATCGTTTTGATCCAGCTCGATAAGCGGAGTAAGCTTCACTGCTCCGGTCATGGTTCTGCCGTTTACCGTGGGGGTGCTGTGTATCTGGTATCGAATGGGTGTGTCTATCTGGACATAGCTATCCACCAGGCTCTGGTATTGCGCCAATGAGGCTGCCGTGCTTTGTGTAACCTTGTCCATGCCGTTGAACACCGATACCGGTGGCGAATAAGCAGCATAGTAGATGTGAGTGTTATCCCCTGCTATCTCCAGTCCACCGCTGGTGTGATGCTCCAGATAGGTAAAGTTTCCCGGATATTGCAGATACAGCTCTTTTAGTTTGGCTTCGGCTGGCGGGCAATTTTGGCAGGTGCGATATGTGAAGTATTCGGCTATAACCAGTTGCTTACCGGCAGGTGGTTCGCATACCATTTGGTTACCCTTAAGCAGCCACTTTCCGCTAACCTTTACCAGCCTTTCACCCACAAAAGTGCTATCGGCAATCACGCGCTTGCTATCTGGATCGCTAATCTTTAGCTGCCAATTGGCAATGGCCGTAATCTCATTTTGCTGCATGGATGAGCTATGGATAACTTCAAAAACCGGATTGGGCACACCGCTAATCATAGTTCTAAGCTGCAACTCCCAGTCTGCTTTGTTAGTGCCGAAATGCAGGTAATCATCAGCGTAAAAGTCCATTACCATGCTCAAATCGGCAGCATTAGATTGGTTAAAGGCATCCTGAAGCGGGCTGAATACCACTTCATTGAAGTTCAGCACCACCGGAGCCTTAAAGTTATGCTCATAGCGGTCGCAGGAACTTAGCAGCACAAGCAGCAACAGTAACAACAGACTGATGTACTTCATTTATTCTCCCTTAATCCTTGTTAGGGCATTGCTAACGTCAGACTTGCTGATGAGTTCACCAAAGAGATATGGCTCTTCACCTGGTATGTATAGCGCATTGAACGGCACTCCGGCACGGTCATGCTTTTTAATCCATGCCAGCAGGCTATCATCGCGCTTGGTGAAATCACCTCTCAGTAACACAACGCCTTTGTCGGCAAATTCCTGCATGGTTCCTTTGGTAAAGAGAACCGTTTTCTCGTTGGTGATGCAGTTTTTGCACCAGGCTGCCCCGATATCCAGGAACACTGGCTTGCCCTCTGCCATCAGCTTGTCGAATAATGCTTCACTAAATACATACCATCCCTCAGGTGCGTGTGGAGCAGGCTGCATGTCACCACTAAGCTGTTCGGTGGCATTAGCTGGGTTTGCTTTGTAAGGCAAGTAAACCAGGGCAGAGGCAATAATAATCGCCAACGACACGAAGGTAAATATCCACTGGGTTGCCTTGCTGTTTTCCATGCGGACAAAGCGGCCATATAGCCAAACAGCAAAACCAAGACAGAGCATGAACCAGATTACTTTAAGGAAGTAGTCGGCATCGGTTGGCAGCATCAGGGTTTTAAGCTGGGTGCGTACTATGTATAGCAGCACGAAGCCCATCAGTTCTTTGAAAAGAACCATCCAGTCTCCAGGCTTGGGGATTATCTTTAGTGCCTTGGGAACCATGCCGATTAGCAGGAAGGGGAAGGCAAAACCCAGACCGATAGTAAGGAAAAATAGTAGCATTAAGGGAGGTGCCAGCTTAAGGGCAAAAGGCAGTGCCGCACCCAAAAAAGGCCCCGTGCAGGAGATAGCCATCAGGAAGGCAAAGATACCGCCAAAGAATGAACCGCTGTATCCACCTTTACTTGTAGCTTTGGTGGCTGTATTCATGCCGGGAGCATGGATTTCGAAGATGCCAAGTAGCGAGAGAGCAAAAATAAAAACTACTGCCATTAGGGCTATCACAAAGCCGGGATTCTGATTTTGCAAGCCCCATCCGGCAGATNNGGCAAAGCAATAAACACACCACCCATCACAGCAAATGATATCAGTACGCCAAGTGTATATACCAGAGTGTGCCTTAGCACCTTACTTCTGTCTTTTTGTGCCTGATTCATAATGCTCATAATGCGGATGGGTAGAATTGGCAATACACAGGGAGTTATATTCAGTATTATCCCACCCAGGAAGGCGAGAAGTATGAACTTTAGTATCTCTTGCCAGGCTACAGCTTCTTTTGTTGCAGATACAGGCTCGGCTTCCAATGGCTCAGATGCATCGTTATTTAGCGCAGTAGCCTCCACAGCTTCTTCCTGCGGGCTATCGCTATTCTCTGTGCTA
>DIMZ01000217.1:6025-8882 GCA_002425825.1 Cloacimonetes bacterium UBA5553
AAACCTTAATATGCCTTCTTCTTCTTCGGGGGGATTACACATCCCGCTGTCGAAGCAAAGGTTATAGGCAAGTAGAGCCTTAATTTGCTTTTCGCCGGCTGAGGCTGTGCTTTTTACCTCGAAGGGCAAGCTTAGGGTAACCTGCGGATAGTATTGCCATTCTGTGTCAGACACCACCTTGGTAGCCTTGGGGTAAACAAGCTTGCCAAAGCTGATTTCCGGGTGGCTGGCTTCCAGATAAAAGTATTCTGGTTCATTCGGGTCAAATGACTGCTTCTGCCCTTGAGGGATGCTTAAAGTTGCCCGCAACATGCCTCTTTCACCTGGCTTTAGATTGTTAGCAGATAAGCTGAACTTAACCGACTGAGCATGTAACGCACTTAACGATAACAAGGCGATAAGCACCAATAACAGTATCTTAGTGGGTAAACGCATGTATATAAACCTCCCAGGTTTCCATCTTTCACTACTAAAATAGTTTAATGCATAAAACATTCCAAGCAATCAACTTATTGCCTGCTGCCAGCTTCGTAGCAGTCCATACCGCAATCCACGAACACTGATGTGCATACCAGATGAGTTACAAACTGACAATATCTTACTGGCTATCATGGCTGATGCAATAAGGATGTCTGCCCTCTCTGGCTCCATTCCCGGTATCTGCTTGCGCTCTATTAGGCTATGGCTGCGAAGCATCTGTATCTGTCGGTTCAATTCGCTACCGCTTAAGTAAAACAAACTGTGCTGAAGGGATTCATAATCGTTCTTCCCAATTGCCACCTTGGCACAAGCCGTGAAGCCACCACCAACCCCGATTATTACTTTTGGCAAACAAGCTGGCTCACAAAAAGCATCATCAATCGTGCTGTGTAGCAATGTGAAGTCTCTATCTGAAAGGGGATCAGTTTTAATGCATGCCTTGGCAAGATTAACAGCTCCCTGGGGAATGCTTAGTACATCCATAATCCCCTCGGCAGTGCCGCAAATAAGCTCGGTGCTGGCACCCCCACTGTCCACTACCAATACCTTGCCGGCAGGAGCGTCTAACTCAGTAATAGCCCCCTGCCAAGCCAGAAGAGCTTCTTCATGCGGGCTTATTATTCGCAGTTCCAGTCCTGTTTCTTGCTGCAAGCGCAGTACTATCTCGGAGGCATTCGCAGCCTTTCTGAGAGCTTCGGTTCCCACTGCCAGATACTTGCTAACGCCCTGTTCACTGCAATATTGCAGCAGCTTCTTAGCCCCTATTATGGTGTCTTCAATTCCCCCGGTGCATATCAAGCCACATGAGTCTAAGTAGCTCCCCAGGCGGTTTTGATAGCGATATTCATTCAGGAATAGCAGTTCCTTGCCATCCCAGTTGGCTATCAGGCATTTAATGGCATTGCTCCCAAAATCAAAGGCAGCGATGCGAAAGGTGTGTGCATTAGCTTTCTTCATCGCTGCCTCTTAATTGGTTTTTATATTAGTTATACTACAATTTCGGGATATAGCGGGAATCTGGCAGTTAAGCTGCGTACCTCTTCTTTTACTGCGGCAAGTGCGGTTTCGTCTTCGTGATTGTCACGCACTTTCTTAATCAGTTTGGCAATTGCCTTCATCTCTTCGGTGCCCATCAGACGCGTGGTTACTGAGGGTGTGCCCAGTCTGATACCGCTTGCCACAAATGGACTGCGGGTATCGAAGGGAACTGTGTTCTTATTGGCGGTAATGCCAGCCAAATCCAGAGCTTCTTCCATCTTCTTTCCGCTGGGGCCGCCCTGTTCTTCGGGGCCGAGATCTACCAGCATCAGATGTGTGTCTGTTCCGCCGGNNAGGAAACCAGCTTAAAGCCTTCGGACATCAAGGCATCTGCCAGCGTAGCTGCGTTGTTTACCACATTCTGCTGATAGGCCTTGAAAGCAGGTTGCAAGGCTTCATAAAATGCTGCTGCTTTACCTGCGATAGCGTGCATCAAAGGCCCGCCCTGAATACCGGGGAACACCTTGGCATCTATCTCTTTGGCAAATTCATCTTTGCAAAGGATAAGCCCGGCACGCGGCCCACGCAGAGTCTTGTGCGTGGTAGTGGTTACCACATCGGCATAGGGAACAGGATTATCGTGCAAGCCTGCTGCCACCAAACCGGCTATATGCGCCATATCCACCATGAATTTTGCTCCAACCATGTCTGCAATGGCACGGAAACGGGCAAAATCTATCTTACGCGGATATGCGGATGCTCCGGTTAGAATCATCTGCGGTTTGTGCTCTTTGGCAAGGCGTTCAATCTCTTCATAATCGAACTGCTCATTAACCTTATTTACTTGATAGTGTATGATGTTATAAAACTGACCACTAAAGGAGAGCGGGTGCCCATGGGTTAGATGACCACCGTGTGACAGCTCCAAAGATAAAACTGTGTCTCCCGGCTTCACCAGGGCAAAATAGGCAGCCATATTAGCCTGAGAGCCACTGTGGGGCTGAACGTTGGCATGGTCGGCACCAAATAGCTGTTTCGCGCGCTCTATGGCAAGCTTTTCCACTTCGTCTATGTATTCGCAACCGCCATAATAACGACCATACAGCTTATAGTTAATCTGTCCGGTTTTCTTGCTCCAGCGATAGGGATAACCTTCTGCATATTTATTGGTTAACACGCTGCCCTGAGCTTCCATAACAGACATGGAANNAATTTTCACGCTGCCTAACTAGCTCTGCCGTCATGGCTGCGTATAATTCGGGGTCATACATTTGAATGTGTTTCATGACCTTTCTCCTTGATGTATTTTATCTATTCTTGTTTGATGTCTGCCGCCTTCAAAGGGAGTGGCGAGCCAGGTCTCTACTATCTGTAGTGCGTACGCCACAGCGGTAAATCA
>DIMZ01000217.1:8887-9194 GCA_002425825.1 Cloacimonetes bacterium UBA5553
TCTGCCTGCCAGCACCAGCACATTGGCATTGTTATGCATGCGTGACAGTCTGGCTGTATCGCTAATGTTGCAAAGAGCAGCGCGGATGCCGGGAACCTTGTTGGCTGTAATGCTCATGCCTATTCCGCTTCCGCAGATCAGTATTCCCATTTCGCAAAGCCCTTCTGCAACTGCCTGAGCAGCGGGAAAGCCGGTATCGGGGTAATCTACGCTATACTCCCCACCTGCTCCAAAATCCACAAAGGTATGCTCGATAAACGCCTGCTTGATAGCTTCTTTCAGGGCATATCCAGCATGATCGGACGCT
>DIMZ01000211.1:0-4756 GCA_002425825.1 Cloacimonetes bacterium UBA5553
CAGCAGGGAAGAAGGTATGGAATAAGCATCTAAGCTAATGCTATATAGGGGAATGCCAGAGTTTTATAATAGTGTCTCATGCACTGGAGTCTATCTGGTATTTGGGAATAGAACAAGAGTGAACTAATGAACGTCTGATCGACTACAGGCTCAGATACAGCACACCGGAACTCTAGCCTACAGTATCCAGCCGAACCATGTACCCTCTCACTTAAAACTATAAATCGCTATCACTTGAACAAATGAGGATATCACATAGTTAACAAATACGATATGGTTAGACTTATCTACTTTGTTGGACTTGGACATTAAAGCTTTGGTGATGATAATTGAAGTTTTCAGTGAGGCCCACAGCAGGATCTTCATCATTCAGGGACAGCTGCCATTAAGACTTGCGGTGGCTATTCTTTATTTTGGATTATGGTTCAATAATTGCTTAATCAATTATCTAACATACAATATTCCGAAAACCAGCTATACAAGGTTCTCATGCACGCTGGAATGCAGAGATTAGTCCGGAACAAACTTGTAACCCACAAGGAGGAACAATGAAAAGAGCAAGTTCAGGCCATGGCTATCGGTCGTTGATTTTGATACTATTGTTTATCTCAGGTGTAGCTATCGGGCTTGGTGCTCAGGAAACACCGTACGTTGTTTATGGGCCTTTGGCTCAATACGGGGGCAACGACAACTCTAGTCACTATGATTTTGCGGATGTTCTAACTGCCGGAGATATATGCTATTTCCTCAGACGTGACACTCACGTAGGCCTCGTAATATCAAGCACATCCTATAGTGTTGGATACCTGATGCCGGGACCTACTCCCAACTATGTACCTGACGCGGATATTCCTGATAGAGTGTTTTTTACCAGACTGAGTGATTCTGCTGTATTGGGCAAAACTCGGTACAATGGCTTCAAATGGACAACATTCAATGGTGAAACCGGACAAACCACATATCCTTTGGCCACTTTCCAGCAATTTAGTTACAGTCCTTTAGCAAAACTACTGGCCACTGCTATGGATAGCAGTCATGTTCTGGTGGTGTTTCACAATAGTTCCTCGGTCGCATATGCTACCTGCATGGACCTTGACTACAACGAACTCTGGGGATTTTCGCTGGCAGACATAGATGTGCTCAGCGGTATAAGTTGTGATCAGGTGTTTGCCCTGGATTCTCAAAGATTCATCCTCGTTTCAAGCGCTAACCAGACAACACAGCTTTTCATCCTAAACAGCTCCGGAGTGGTGGAAAACCACACTAATGTAACCGGCTGCAGTCGCTTGTTTCAAACGAATATCCCCGGTACATTGCTCATGATAACGAAGCAATCGGTCCCAGGCAATGATATTCTCTCAAAGTTGGAAGGCAGCAGCATCATTCCCCTGATGACTCTCAATAATGTCCAATATGATAAAATTATAGCAGATGCTGATGCCAATTCAATCGTCGTCTTGAATCAAAACAGCAATGAGACCATCGAGCTTAAGAAGTATGACTGGGAAGGAAACCTGATCTGGTCAAGGCCAGTGCCATGGCGGTGGATACTTACCACTACCGACAATCTGGCGATCAGTAATAGCGGCAGCATCTTTTTCTCTATGCGGGATATAACTCAGGAGCGCTCCGTTCTGGTAAAAGTATTAGCTGATGGGTCAAATTCCTACACCGCAAACGATGATCCCATCGAAGTCCCGATCATACCCTCCTTATCGGTATATCCGAACCCCTTCCGGAATGTTCTGAATGTATCAATAGATAAAGGCGAGGGGGCCGAGCTAACCATCTTCAATTCCAGAGGACAAGTGATCCGCAAGCTTCTGAGCCCAGCTACGGAAACTTCCGCTCAGAATTGGTCATGGGATGGAAAAGACGCGATTGGTAATGATGTCCCCAATGGAGTATATCTGATCAGGGTAAAATCCCGCAACGGAATCCAACAAAGTAAGTGCCTGAAGCTGCAATAGGCTGCCTAACACCCTACATAGAGTTTACTTATCTCTAAATCGACCCATAATCGCCCATTAGATGGGCGTTATGGGTAGGAAAAACACCTCAAGCTCTTCTTTCAGAGCCAGGATTACCTGATCCAGCAGATCGTTGAGATTCCTAAAGCCTGGCCCGAATGAATTCATAGCGGGTTTTCAATTGCTGAACGCGAAGCTTGTCTATGGTTTCTGTAGTGAGTAGTTCCTTGATCCTGTCTATTGGCATCAAGTCCACCACGGCGTAAAAGGGGAAGGATTCCAGGACTTTTATAAACAGAATCTGGGCATTGTAGTGCCAGGCTGTGGGTTGCCTGCTATCCAAAACAGCAAGGCAAGCCTCCGGGGCGATATCATAGTCCCACAAGATCTTCCTGATTATGGCAAGCCGGGCAGCACTTTCAAGCATATATTCTCCTGCGCGTTTTGTCATCGACAATAGGGATGGTGTCAATGATTTTCTTTGGGTGACAATCGCTGCAGCCTGTACTTCATCCCGGGCTTTGGTGCTAACCCTCACTTCAAACTTCAAATTGCTCTCACTTGGATAATTGGAGTTACCATAATGTTAACAAATACGATATGGTTAGACTTATCTGCTTTGTTGGACTTGGACATCCCTTTATTTTCAAACTCATTTTATAACCAATACTTCAAATCTCCTACCGTTTATTGAGGGACTTGGACATTCGAAGTTTTGGTGTGTAAATTTGAAGTTTTCAGTGAGGGTCTATAAACCAACTGATTTTTACCTGTCATAATACTGTGAACGATGTGATAGATTCTAACATTCTGCTTGACACTAATATCATATTGAGGTAATCGTGCAAAATCTTAAAAACTATCGGAGTATGTATGAGAAAAAGCTATGCTTTACTGTATGCGTTATTACTGATATTGGCTTCATGTAGGGTGATGCCCAGTATTGATACGCACGAACTGCAAGAGGTAGAAATCAATAGGCACGACGCCCTTCTCAGTGGCTGGATGTTTGCCGATTTAAAAGGTGATGAGGTGGACTATTTAGTAAGTAGGGACACTGCGTTACCGGGCTTTCATGCCATTTATGTGTCAGATCAAAAGGGCAAGGTTATCTCTCAGATTAATTCCTCCTATCCCTTTCGTGCAATGGATTGTGTAACAAACCCCCGAGACAATAGCCGATGGCTGTTTTATAGCTATAACGATCAGAGAACCGTGTATCTTGATGCAGCTAAGTATGACTGGCAAACACCCCTAAAACGTGAAACGCGGAGGTTTGAGCCGATCGAGCGCGATGATTCTCAGATAGACAATCCCAAAATAGAATATTTCGGTCAGGTTCAGGCCAAAATAATAGAGGACATAGACAAAGACGGCAAGCTCGATTTGGTGTGTTTAGCATACGATGGCTTTACTGCCAATCCTCGGGGTATAGTAGTATATGATTTTGAAAGTGGCAAGATAAAGTGGCGATTTGTTTCGCCCAGCAACTTAAGTAGCATTGCTTTAGCAGATTTCGACGGCGATGGGAAGAAAGAGCTGATTGCATCCAACTATGCCTTTAAGAATACAAGCATGGAAGTGGATGGGCTAAATGATGCCAGTGGTTGGATTATTGTGCTTTCTACCAAAGGAGACTTGTTACATTCTCTAAAGACTTTTAATGCCTATGGTCAAGTTACCATCAATTATGCAGATACAAATGAAGACGGAAAGATAGAAATCTATGCTGTAAATACCACCTGGGGCAGCGAAACTAATAGTAATCTGGTGCAAATGTTTCAATGGGATGGCAAGAGATTGGTGCAAAAAATGAATCTGAATATGGCGTCAACGCTGGAGCGTTATCAGTTCTCGGATTTCTTGCAAGAGATGGATCAAACTGGTAAGCGGAGACTTCACCTGGCAGATAAAAGCAAGGGTCTGATAGTACTAGACAGCGAATTGCATCTGATTCCCCACAAATACAAAGGGTATATAAAGGCAATCTGGGACATTGAAGACATAGACAAAGACGGCAGTAAAGAGATTTTGCTACAAACGGATGATGATTACTTCGATATCTTGGACAAGAACTATCATAGACGAGCCAGGATAAAAAACCCCTTCCCCAATGATAACAGCATATCATTTCAGGCAATCAGGACCGGATATGAAAAAGACTTGCTGATTGCCATTGGCTCTACCCGTGAGATTCGTTATTATCGCTACAAGCATCTACCAATCTATACCTATTTTTTCCATTTATNNAATCTTGTTATTTCTGTTCTTCTTTATGCTTTACAGGTATGGCAGACGCTTGAACGTGATGAGAGTTTGTGCCAATCTTATGAATGACGGACTGATTGTGCTAACTGATGCACGGAAGATAGCCTTTTGTAACTACACTGTTTATTGCATGGCAGAGCTAAGTGCCGATCCCCTATGCAAGGACTTGAAGCAGTGTTTCCCCGAGATTCATGAAGAGCTGCGCAGATTTGTTACCGGTCATAAGATAACCGGCAGTTTTTCTGCGAAAGTTAATCCAGGATTTGCCGATAAAAATTACATAATAAACATGACGCAAACCTCAAATCTCCGCCCGGTATATGTAGTAACCATTTGTGCTGACCCAGCGGAGAAAGAGCGCGTGAAGGATCAGTTAGTTTGGGCAGATATTGCCAGACGCTTATCGCACCATGTACGCAGACATATTACCAATATTATGCTTGCCTTGGAAGCCTTGAAGCAAGATCCGGACGAAGCAAGACAAGAGCTATATCAGGTAATTGATGGTGAGATTGGCG
>DIMZ01000211.1:4774-5112 GCA_002425825.1 Cloacimonetes bacterium UBA5553
CTTCCAAAGATTCACAGAGCTAAAAGATTATTCTTTAACGCTTCAGGACATTGTCCCCTCGGTTGAGCATAGTATAGGAAAGTTTGTAATTCCCCCGAACATAAAGATCATGAAGAACTGGGTGCTGCAGTCGGTGGAAGCCTATATAGAGCCTATCCGCTTTGAGGAGGCTGTTACAAATGCCATAACCAATGCCTTGGAGGCAATGCCCAATGGCGGAGTGCTGCACCTAACCATAAAAAGCTTCCCCAAGGAAAGCTCACCTAAGGGCGAATTAACGGTGTTAGTGGAGATTGAAGATAATGGCTGTGGCATTCCAAAGAAGTATATGGAAGAAA
>DIMZ01000211.1:5158-5937 GCA_002425825.1 Cloacimonetes bacterium UBA5553
AAGAAGATAATAGACTCCATGGGTGGGATAATGGATATTCAGAGCGAAGAAGGAATCGGAACCACCGTATCTTTCTGGTTAAGAGGAGAGTGATGTGGAAAAGATAAAGGTTCTCCTGGCAGATGATGATCTAATCTTCTTGCGCTTGATTTCAAACTTCCTGCACGGAGCAGGATACGAGGTTTGTGTCGCAAGTAGTGTTGCAGAATGCATTCAGAAGCTTAGCACAGATAGATTCGATGTAATCCTGCAGGATATGTGCTATCCTGCATTGGATGATGGATTTGGTATGCTGGAGCACTTACACGAAAGCTATCCTGATCTGCCGGTAATAATGATCTCTGGCAGTGGGCATATTCCTGATGCCGTTACGGCTATTAAGAAAGGTGCATTGGATTTTATAGAGAAACCCATAGACACAAATCACTTGCTGCATAAGCTGAAGATGATATGCGATTCCATAATCCTCAGCAAACAGATGCAGGAACTTCAGATAACGGCAATTGGGATGTGCGGAAGTTCAAAGCCTATGATGCAGCTTTTTGCTGATATAATTAGAGCGGCAAATTATGATTGTCCGGTGCTGATAACCGGTGAAACAGGTGTGGGTAAAGAGCTTGCCGCCCATGCCATACACAGGCTTAGCAAGCATGGCAACAAGAATATGCTAAGCATAAATTGTGCGTCAGTGCCAAAAGACTTGTTTGAAGCTGAGCTATTTGGCTATGAGAGAGGAGCATTTACCGGCGCAGATAAGCCACGTCAGGGCTATTTTGAAT
>DIMZ01000211.1:5947-15078 GCA_002425825.1 Cloacimonetes bacterium UBA5553
TAATAATAGCTTCTTTATGGACGAGATTAGCCAGCTTCCCATGGCGATGCAAGCCAAGCTATTGCGCGTGGTGTCTGAAGGAGAAGTTCAGAAACTGGGCGGAAGAGTAATAAAGGTAAACACCCGCGTTATCAGCGCATCTAACCAAGACCTGATGGAATTGGCTGAGCAAGGAAACTTTCGCAAAGACCTGTATTATAGACTAAATACTATTCATATCCAGGTGCCACCTCTTCGAGACAGGTTGGAAGATATTCCAGATTTGGCTGATCACTTTATGGCAGAATTCTGCTCCCGAAACAACATCCCACCCAAGAAGATTAGTCCAACTGCTAAGGCTTGGTTATGTGAGCAAAAGTGGGAAGGAAATGTGCGAGAACTAAAAAACATGGTGGAGCGTGGGGTTATTTTTGCCAAAAACGACCATCTGACTGTGGTAGATTTTACCACAGCCTTGATAAATGACTTTAAGGGGCAAAAATCAGGTTCTTTGCGCTCAGTTTTGAGCAGCTTTGAAAAGGCATTTATAGAGAATACCTTGAAGGAGCATGAGTATAACATCCGCCAAACAGCGCAGACTCTTCAAATGGACAAGTCTAACCTGTTCAAGAAAATAGCATCACTGGGGATCGTGATACCGCACAAGTAAAGCGTTCAGTTTTAGCTTACCATGGAACACATCAGATAGAAGTAGCCCGGTTTCTTATATTTGCATCAATTGTGGCAAGTAGCACTAGGCTAGTAGCAAGCATTAATCCCTCCAGGCACTGTTACCCGTGGTAAATTATACCACACCCACACAATTTGTCATTATGTAACATGCTGCAGGGAATACATATACGAAATTGTTTGGTTTGGCACGCATCATGCTATTTACATAAATAACTCCTCAAGCTCAGGCGGTGGGATCTGTTGGCTAGGTTTGTAGGCCGGGCCTGTAGGCAGCAGGGCTGTAGGTGATCCCCTAAGGTAGTCCGTTTCCTGTTGGGGTGGGATGCTGATGCATTTTTTTTTGGTATTGGGCATTGTATGTAGATGCCAGTGCTAACTAAATGATTAGTAATCCCACCCTAATATTATGTCCGGCGCTACATTGGTGCGGATCCATGCTCTATAACAATCCCCATCTTCTGCGCAAGTAGAGCTCTATGCAAAATGCCAGAATAAACAAGCTCAGGATATACCACTTCTTGTATAGTGCTACTTCGCGTCTGCTTATCCTTGTCTCCTTAAAGGCTGGAACAATGTTTATTGATTCTGCATCTTTGTCCCAGATCAGCTTACCGTTGCTCTGTGATGCAATCCAGGTTAGTAGTGGGAGATTGTAAGCAAAGTCTCTGTTCTCAAGCGAGGATTCACTAAGCACAAACTTGCCGGTTGTACCNNCTTTTTCCACTTGTAGCATCGGAGATAACAAAGGTGTAGGTGTCCGGCTCATTCAACTCAGCTCTATAGCTATATTCACCACTTTCAAAGGGGAGGAAGTCGTTCACTACTTCCTTATTTTTGCTGTTAGAAATACGAATCTTGGGGCTTGCATCCAGCTTTCTCTGACGAATATCGTCCTCGAGCCTAAGCTTAATCCGAATTTCTTCGCCCAGCATATAACTGCTGTTGTAGATGGCATCAAAACCGCCGGAGCTTTTGTTGCTAAGCCATGTAATACAGTTTGAGATTAGCTTATTATATCCTTCGTCTTTACTTTGTAGTTGCCACCGCCATATATTAAGCGAGGCAAAGGCAAGGCTGCGGGTTCCTGCTCCGCTTTTTACAGCAATTGCGGGGGAGTTTTGAGGGTTATTTATAGTAGCCAGCACTTCTGCACCACTAATTGCTTTTACGTAGTAGTAGTCAATAGGGGGGATGTCGCGATAAGCATCGGAGACAGGGCTAAGCATAGGGTAGTTCAGTGCGGCGTTAGTAGGATTTATAAATCCCTGATATGGGCTTAAAATATTCGACCTTTGTAACGGCAGAATACCGGCAAGTTCCGCTATCGGGAGTCCCTGATACATAACACCGATGCCTTTGCTGTGGTTAGATGTAACAAACTCCAGGGAAGCACCTGCCAGCTTTAGCATGCCGTTGTTCACAATTACAATTGCAGCCAGGTTGTCTTTTTTTGGTTTATCTATGGCTCGTTCACCGCTGAACAGCCGACCCTCACGACTCTGATAGCTTTCCACTTCCCATCTCGGATTAGTGGCTATGGCATCCAGTATGAACTTATTATCCCATGCGGGTTTATCTGAGATTAATACAATCCGTTCCTTATCGGCCAGAACCTCAATTGCTCCGGGATAGCTATTGTTACTAATGCGGATTTCATTGGCAAGCTGCACTAATTGCACTTCCCATTTATAAAATCCTGTTTGGGTGAAGCGGTTTGTAAAATCGACACTTTTTGCTATGCCGGATTCAAGTTTCAGCACAGTTCGGGAAACAACCCTGCCACCAATGAATAATCTGGCTTCTGCATCCCCATTATAATCTTTGGCTATTACGCTTGCTCGAATGGTATTTGGCTCATTTCGATACGCATATCTGGCAGAAATTACACTGCTTACTTCCAAATCCGGTATGGGATATCTGCTGCTGTCTGCAATTACATAGAAGGGGATTCCAAGCTGCTGCACCGATGCTAATGACTCATCTCTGAACCAGCCATCTGATGCCAAAGCAATACCGGCAAGATTGCTAACGGTTTTCTCCTTGGTTAACTGCTGTAAGCTTGCTTCCAGCAGGCTGCTCTCATTCGAGCCATTGAGACCATTGGCGAAGCTATATTCCAGCACTTCATATCCTGCTTTGTTGAAAGCAGCTTTAATGCCAGAAATTGCCGGGCTGAGCTTTGCTAGCTTGCTAAGGCTGCCGTGTTTTATATCCATGCTGGCGGAAGTGTCTTTCAGTATAACTATTTGTTGCGTTATACTTTTACGCTGAACATAATATAGAATTGGGCTAATAAGCATTAGCAGCAGTATTCCCAGCGAAATACTTCGCAACACAAACAGCAGCCATCTTCTGGAAACGGGTATTTCCGGATGGCTGCTGTAATTGTAATAAGCGGAAATCAGCAGCGCAAACAGCGCAATAATAACGTATTTTAGCATCAATACCAGATTCTAATAAAGCTCCCGATGGATACGCCCTTTGAAGTGGGGCCGGGGATGAATGAATCATAGCTTTGGAAGGCAATACCAATCTCTCCGGTCTCGCTTTTCAGGCTAATACCATAGCTTGCTAACCATGGGTTTTGGCTATTGCCCAAGCTTAGACCAAAGTGAATAGGCAGAAAATATACAGGCAGGAATCTTGCCCCAAATGACAGTTTACCTACTTTGCTGGTTACCATTGAGTTCTTAAACGCCTGAGCGTAATCGGTGGACAGGCTTACTTTCTTGGCAGTCCACAAGGCTCCGAAGCGCAGCTCAGGAGGTAGTTCCATGCTAAAAGCCTCAATCTCTTCTCTTTTTGTAGATTGCGAATAGAAATCTTCATTCAGGTTTGAGGCATACACATTCTCAGCCTCGAAGTGGAATTTCTGATCTTCGGTAAACATGCTCCAGGTTATGGAGCCGAATATGTTATCTACTGTTAAGCCGACTTCCATATTGGGCATGGGATTGCTAGCAAGGCCTATCATGCCCTTGAATCCTGCTCCGCCTGCTCCTGTACGCAGAATAACATCCTGCTTAAGCGTCATACCGGTGTCTATGGATGAACTGATAAGCCCTTTATATTCTTCCATGTGCACACTTCCCAAACCGGCAAGCAGGCTGGCAGATGCTCCAAAGCGGACTGGTGGGATTACTTTCGGGATTAAAGGCAGCTTAATGTCACCGATGCCATAGGAGATGTCCATAAAGCTAAGGGCAGACAAATCATTGTGTTGCTTATCGAAAACGTATTCACCTTCTGTATTGCCATGCAGTAGAATATCCATATACTGCTCAGAAAGCGACATCTGACCNNAGAACTGGATATAGACATATTCGAGAAGGCATAGCCCAGAACACTGGAATTAGCCCAAAATGAGCCTCTTAAGCTGCCATCAAGTTTGTCAAGAAGCAGCTCTTTATCTTCTTCATTCAAGAATTCTTTCCCCATGATGAAGTTATAAGTGTCTAAATCCAGTGCATTATTCTTAGCATAAACTCCCATATTTACACTGGGAAGCCAGAGGTCGTAGTATTTACTTTTTATCAGGTTTGCAGGGTTCCAATACGCCGCTTCTACGCCGCGAGCTCGCAACATATAGCTATCAGAATAGAATATCGACTTACCGGTTTTAATAGCCAGCAAGGGGCAGAAGGCGATAAGAGCTATTGATAAAGTTATAATGATCTTTTTCATGTTTAATACTCCACCAANNATATAGCATGCTTTTAATTCTCAGATAGTCTGCTGATGTGGCGTGGATTGTTACCTGGGAACCGCTCTCCATAAACGAGAACTTCCACTTTAGATATACTTTGGGATTGCTAAAAAGCTTAATCTCTTGAGTGTTTAGGTTCAGTTCCAATATCTGATCCGAACTGCCTTCAGGTGTATTGCTTGGGTGGATAACTGCAGATTTTGTGTAATTATAAGTAGTATTATCGGCAACGTCTATATCGGGAGTTCTGCTAAAATAAGCGGTAGCAGTAGCACCAACCGGGAGCTTGTTCAATATATTAAGCACCAGTTTTGCGCTCTTTGCGTTCTTATCTATCCTTTCTGCGTTATCTCTGGCTATCGCAATGCTCACCTCATCCTTTACCACTATATCCTGAGCATGCAGGGTAAAGGTGAAGGGTGCTTTAACGGTGTATGCCAGGTCAATTTTGTCGGTTGAGCGAACACTACCCAGTTCATTGCCGGACATAATAGTAAACATGCCGTTCCTAATCTCGATATGGGTTGGCATAATAGTTAAAAGCGATGAAATGGCATTATGAACTTCCAATGTATTTGCTCCTGGTACCACCTGGAAGTTTTGACCATTATCAGTAAGAATCGGGATGCTTGCTTCTTCGCCATTGTCGTTTGATGCATAAAACTGACCGCTAAACTCAGCCTCAAATCCCAGATCATTCTGCAGTTCCATAATAATGGATGCTTCGTGAAGAGTGATTGCTTCGTTCAAGCCTTGGGGATACTCGATGTCGATACTTGCCATGGATTCTTGCAAGCCCATAGTGAAGTTATAAAGCTTACCCTGAATCTCATCAAATGCCATTGGGCTATTCATTAGCAATCCCATTGTTGCAATCGGGGTGCCGAGTGGTTGGTTTGATGTAGATGTAATCTTAAACTGCAATTCGTCGACAATTGAATTAGAATTTCTGGTGCCAATATGGCAGCCAACCAGACTGTGATTAACCCAATCGGCAGAGGGGCTCGCCAGGATGCGGAGCTTCTCGTTGTCAGCAGTGAATATATTGCCAAACTCAAGCTCGATAACTGCACTGGGGTGCACGTTGGTGAACTTGGTCTGAATAACCCCCTGAGCAATACTGGCATAAGCAAATAATACATGACCGGTGGGGTCTGCAAAGGGGATTGTTTCCTCTATTGTAATAGCAGATGGAATCCCGGCATCAGTAATTCCAGCATCTGCCGGGGGATTGAATGCTATATCCCCAAAGGTTTCTGTGGATACATTTCCATTACTGGTTAGCGTTAAAACATCGTTGTTGTCTGTAACAATGTTAACGCTGTCCACCAGATCTGAAACAAAATACATCTGGTTTATTAACGGAACAGCTAAANNCGCTTGGTTGTTTAACCTCACAGCCACTTAACAGCACCAAGATGGTAATCAATAACACACCATAATACTTCATAAGCACTTCCTTCAATGCGGTATTTGCATATTGTTCGGAATCCACGCGCTTTGTTAGCGCACTGTGGCATACAGCTATAGTATTCGGCTTGTAGCCTCTACATTTATAGAGCAATTTTCGAGCCTCTTTAACAGAATTGCCCGATATTTACCTCTATGCCCCATTAACAACAAGCTACTTTTTTTGTCGAGATTTATTTCTTCATTTCTTTGTGCGCGTCTTAGAATATCTCTAATTAGTAGCTCTGTCTTCACAATCTCACCAAAAGATGGATGATATGGGCCTGCAAGTACTTCCTCCGAACTAAGATTTGAGGGCAAGCCAAGCTTAATAACTACAATGCCTTCGCTCTCTGCAAGCTCCACATAATCAGCACAGATATCTACTGCCTCTTCCAATTCAAGTGCAATATACTCACCCCGTTCATAAACCGCGCAAATAGGGGTTCCACGTATTACCACCAGTGGGTAAAGCCTTAGATAATCCGGCTTCAGCATACGTAAAATGCTTTTGTTATGCTTTATGCTGAAGGCATTGCTACCCGGTAATCCGGGCATTAACTGAACTCCAAGGGTAAAACCATGTTCACGAATGGCTAAAGCTGCTTCCAAGGCTTGTTTACCTGTGTAACCTCTTTGGGATGCCAATAGCACATCATCATAAAAGTCCTGCACTCCAAGTTCAATACAAGCTATGTTTCTCTGCTTGCATCTGTCTAATATATCGTTAGTTACATAAGCAGGATGGGTAGAAATGCGGTAGCTGGTATCCGGGTCGATCACTCTGTTGAACTTCTTCAACATTGATTGAATGAAATCATCAGGCAAGGCAGTAAAACTACTACCGTAGAATGCCACTTCCTTCGTCTCTCCCTTGTGGTTTGCAACAAACTTTGCCACATTTGCCAGTTCGAGTTCTAAGTCAAAGCTGCTTCCGCCACTAATTTTGCTTTGATCACAGTATATACATCTATGCCTACAGCCTTGCATAGGCAGAAAGATTGGGTATATAAGAGATCGCTTGGGCATTGTTTCTCCATGTTGTTACATTTATAGTGGAGTAACCATAGTAAGGCTGACAGTCAATAGTGGCACATTTTTTGGGTTTCTGCAGTGTGCATGATGAAGGCTAGCTTGCTATGAATTTGTTATAACGAGATGAAGAGCGTCTATACACCTAGTTTTTGGCAGGCTAGTCTGGCTGCTTCTTGATGGGCATTCTTTTTGGTGCTACCCTTTCCAGTTCCAAGTAGTTTAGTACCCAAGCGGACCTCCACCACGAAAGTTTTGTTATGCTCAGGTCCCTCTTCGGCTATTGTGATGTACTTTGGGGGGTCTTGGTTTTTGCCCTGCATATATTCTTGCAGGATGCTTTTGTAGTTTACCAATTCATCACGGTTTACAGTCTCTTCATAATCTACCAGTATGTGCTGTTTTATAAACCTTCCGGCAGCGGCAATCCCGCTATCAAGGTAGATGGCACAGATCATGGCTTCCATGGTATCTGAGAGTATCGATGCCTTTGTAGCTCCGCCGGACTGCTGCTCCTCGGGGCTTAACAGCACGAACTTGCCTAAGTCTATGGCATTGGCTTTAAGGGTTAAATAGGTTTCCGATACTATCTTGGATTTTAGCTTAGACAGCTTTCCTTCCTGTTCTTCAGGATGGCGAGTAAATAGCTCTTTACTAACAATGAAACCCAATATTGAATCGCCCAAAAACTCCATTCGTTCGAATGGAGATGGTGCTTTATGATCATCGTATCTGCGACGTAAATATGACTTGTGGGTTAAAGCCGCATGCAGCAATGTGGGATCATTGAAATTATAGTCAATGCGTTTTTGAAGCTGCAGCAGGCTTTTTTCCCACTTTGGATATTGCTCCGTAATCTTTTTGCTATTAAAACACTCAACAATCCTGGAGATGATTGCTCTCATCTGTTTCTCCATAAGAAACCGTTATACAGGGCTTTAGATATAGCGTTTGATGATTACGGCAGAATTGTGTCCACCAAATCCTAAGGAATTGGATAGAGCGGCGTTCACCTCATACTTTATGGCATTGTGTGGGGTGTAGTCCAGATCACAATTAGGATCGGGGTTATCTAAGTTTATAGTTGGATGCAGAATACCGGATTCTATGGTCTTGATGCACGCAATCGCCTCTATCCCGGCTGCTGCGCCTAGCATGTGTCCTACCATAGACTTGGTGGAATTTACTTTCAGCTTGTAAGCATGCTCACCAAATGCGGTCTTTATGGAGCAGGTTTCTCCCTTGTCGTTCAGCGGAGTTGATGTGCCGTGAGCGTTTATGTAGTCTATATCTGTTGGTGCCATGCCGGCATCTTTCAGGGCTAAGTTTATTGCCCTGGTGCTGCCTTCACCGTCTTCGGTTGGGGCTGTAATGTGGAAAGCGTCGCCTGTTGCGCCATAGCCAACAAGCTCTGCGTATATCCTTGCTCCGCGGGCTTTGGCGTGTTCCAGCTCTTCTAACACCAGAATGGCTGCACCCTCGCTCATAACAAAGCCGTCACGCTCTACATCAAAGGGTCTGGATGCTTTTTGAGGGGCATCGTTGCGTGTAGAAAGTGCGCGCATTGAGGAGAAGCCACCAACTGCAAGCGGAGTTACAGCAGCTTCTGTGCCACCACTAACTATTATATCGGCATCGCCATATTGAATGGAGCGCATAGCGGTTCCCAAAGCGTGGTTGGCACTGGCACAGGCACTCATTACGTTGAAGTTTATACCTTTTAAGTTATGCTCAATGCTAATGTGAGCCGCGGCAATGTTGCCTATCATTTTGGGGATAAAGAAGGGACTGATGCGGCGTGGGCCAGCAGTATGGCACTTGATGCATTCTTCTTCGAAAGTAAGNNGATAACACCGGTTCTATCTGGGTCGAATGAGCCGGCAGTTAGTCCAGCATCGGCAATGGCTTCACGAGCGGCTATCATGGCAAACTGCGTATACAAATCCAGTTTCTTTACTTCTTTATGATCGAAATGCTCTTCGGGATTGTAATTCTTCACTTCTGCTGCTATTTGGGTAGGTAAGCCTGTGGCATCAAAACGGGTAATGTTAGCTACTCCTGAAACGCCATTGATAAGGCTCTGCCAGGTTTGAGAAACATTGTGACCTACTGGGGTGATGGCACCAATACCGGTGATTACAACTCGTCTTTTAGACATATATACCTCTGTAATAATCAAATTAGTGTTAACTCATCATGCTGATCTGAAAACACTGCGATATGTCAGAAACTTTCAGATGAACACAAAAGTGAAAACAGTGGATTCAATCCT
>DIMZ01000211.1:15103-15294 GCA_002425825.1 Cloacimonetes bacterium UBA5553
AGGATTGATCCACGCTTTTGGGCTTAGCCCAGCTTTTCCTTCAGGTAATCGATAGCCTGTCCAACTGTGCGAAGTCTTTCCTGATCTTCATCCGGAATGGTTAATCCGAATTCATCTTCAAAAGCCATCACCAGTTCAACAGTGTCCAAGGAATCGGCACGAAGGTCTTCGATAAAGTTAGCGGCAGGTAC
>DIMZ01000211.1:15305-18486 GCA_002425825.1 Cloacimonetes bacterium UBA5553
TTGTCCATCACTATCTGTTTTACTTTTGCTTCAATATCCATTATTCCTCCTATGTTATTGAAGAGTGTCTTCTATCTTGATTGGGTTTTTCCCTTTCAAAAACATGGTTAATGCATGGTTAAACCGCCGTCTATGGCGATGGTTTGACCAGTTATGTATGCACTGGCATCCCCGGCAAGGAATAGGCATAGATTTGCCACATCAGTTGGTGTTCCCATCTTTTGCAGCGGGATAACCTTGGCATATTCTGCGCGCACTTCCTGGCTAAGGCTTGCGGTCATTTCGGTTTCAATAAATCCCGGAGCTATGGCATTCACGCGCACTCCACGTGCGGCGAATTCTTTGGCACAGGACTTGGTAAAGGCGATTAGTCCGCCTTTGGAGGCTGCATAATTTGCCTGACCGGCATTACCCATCAAACCAATAACGCTTGCCATATTTATAATGCTGCCCTTGCGTGATTTCATCATGTGTTTAAAAACTTTCTGAGTGCAAAGGAAGCTGCCTTTTAGATTGATGTCCATCACCAATTGCCAGTCCTCTTCCTTCATGCGGATAAGAAGATTGTCACGAGTGATGCCGGCATTGTTAATCAGGCAGTCTATTGCCCCATGCCTGGCAACTACATCGTTAAAGATGCTTTCAATGCTTTCTGCATCTGTCACGTTACCTGTATAGCCAAAGACCTTAGCCCCGATTGCGGTCAAAGCGGCTACAGCCTTATCAACTGCTTCAGGCATAAGGTCTATAATCACCACCTTAGCCTGGGCTTTGGCAAAAGTCTCTGCTATGGCATAGCCAATTCCACGTGCTGCGCCGGTTATAATAACAACTTTATCGGTAAGATTGTTCATTCGTTCCTCGTGAATCTAATTCATTATCTGTGTGCATCATCCTGTAACTGACACAACAGCATCAACATCATCAAATTTGTCAATGGAAAAAACCTCCACGTCTTTGGCGATGTTCTTTATCATTCCGCTTAGCACTTTTTGGGGTCCGAATTCTATGAATCTCTGCACACCGCTATTAACCATATATTCCACACACTGAACCCAACGAACCGGGGAAACAATCTGCTTGGCAAGCTTTTCGCGTTGCAGATTACCATCGGTGCATGGCAAAGCATCCAGATTGGATACTACGGGGATGTTACCATTTACAAAGGGAAGGGTTTTCATTTCATCATAAAGCCACAAACTGGCTTGCGCGATAAGTGGGGTGTGGAATGGGCCGCCTACTACCAGGGGGAGCACACGCTTGGCTCCTTTGGCTTTGGCAATCTCACCCGCTGCGGCTACGCCTTCTGCTGTGCCCGATATAACTGTTTGAATGGGAGTATTAAAATTAACTGCTTGCACCAAGCCTTTTTCTGCTGCTTCGCTGCATATATCAACCACTACAGCAGCCTCTAAGCCAATAATAGCCGACATAGCAAAAGGAACTCCCGCATTGGCTTTTATCATGTATTCACCGCGCTTGTGCACCAGGTGCATGGCATCGGCTAAGCTTAGTATACCTGATGCCACCATTGCGCTGAATTCACCCAGGGAGTGACCAGCAACAAAGTCTGCCTCCACCTTGCTGTTAGCGCGGAATCGATTGTAAGCCGCAATGCTGTGCAGCAAAATAGCAGGCTGAGTGTAGCTGGTTTGCTTCAGGCTATCTTCCGGGCCTTCCAGCATCACTTGTTTCAAATTCGTCTTATGTGCCAAATCAAATCTATCGAGCACTTGCAGGTTGTTGGGATCGCTCTGAATGAAGTCCGCAGCCATGCCTATGTACTGCGCGCCTTGACCGGGAAATACAAATGCTGTTTTCATAGTAAAACCTCGTATGTACTAATATCTGGCTAAGATGCTGCCCCAGGTAAGTCCTGCTCCAAATGAGGTTAGCAGGATAATGTCTCCGCGTCTAATTTTTTTATTGCGAATGGCTTCGTCGGTTGCTATTGGGATGGTTGCCGATGAGGTGTTGCCATACTTCTCTATGTTTACTATAACCTTACTCATGGGAACCCGCATCTTGTCTGCCAAGCCTTCAATGATACGCATATTAGCCTGATGCGGTATTACCCAGTCTATATCAGATACGCTAAGGTTGTTCCTGCGTAAAAGCTCCTCAGATGAAGCATACATAGACTTTATGGCGTTCTTAAAGATACGGTTGCCTTCCATATATACGGTATGCAGATTGCCATCTACACTGGCGTGTGAAGCCGGCATACGGGAACCACCGGCTTGCTGGATTAGCAGGTCACCCTGACTTCCATCGGCATCTATCTTAGTGTCAATTATGCGCGATATGTCGCTGGCTTCGGCACGGCTTACAATTGTGGCACCGGAACCGTCTCCAAACAGCACACAGGTATTGCGGTCTTTCCAGTTTGTAATCTTGGTTAAAATGTCTACACCGATAACCAGAACGTGTTTGGCAATGCCATTTTCCACATACTGCCTGGCAACGTCCAGGGCATACACAAAGCCTGTGCAACCGGCAGAAACGTCAAAGGCGGGAATGTTTTTCAGCCCAAGCTTCTTCTGCACAATGCAGGCAGTGGAAGGGAAGGGATGGTCACCGGATATCGTGACTACGATTATCAGTTCGATGTCTTTATACTTCACATTTGAGCTTTCGATGGCATTCACCGCAGCCTGGTGGGCAAAGTCGCTGGCTGCTTCAGTTTCAGAGGCAATATGCCGTTCAAACATGCCTGTGCGGGTGCGTATCCATTCGTCGGAGGTATCTACGATCTTCTCCAGATCAAAGTTGTTCAATATCTTCTTGGGAACACTGCTACCAAATGAGGAAAACTTGGCGTGAAAACTAAGCATTGGGAATCCTCTCATAGTATTCTTTTGCATGGGCTACAAAACCGGATTTGGCTATTCTATCGGCAAAGCGAATGGCGTTTTTCATTGCCTTGGCGTTACTACGGCCGTGGCACACAACGGAGATACCGTTCAGTCCCACCAGCAATGCTCCACCATACTCTGTATGATCCAGCTTCTTCTTCATATAAGAATATACGGGATAAGACAGCATTGCGCCAACTTTGGCAACCCAGTCTTTATTAATCTGCTCTTTTAGTATCTCAAAAATGGAGAAGCCCACACCTTCAACTGTTTTCAGCACTACATTGCCCACAAAGCCATCGCAGACTATTACATCTGTAACGCCA
>DIMZ01000016.1:0-1213 GCA_002425825.1 Cloacimonetes bacterium UBA5553
TCATTAGGGAATGATTAGAGAATCATTAGAGATGTTAAGCGGGAGATTGGGACATCAAAAAAAAGGTCTTTCCTGATACTGAGTTGATTCTAGTTGATTATAATCTGGAGTGCAAGGCGGAACATAGGGCATTCAACAACGCATCACGTTAAAAAAAAGGCTTGTCTTAAATGACAGCCTTAAAATTATGGCGTTCAATAATGATATTTGACCCATAGTGGAGGATAGAAATGCTTGATGACCTTAGAAAGAAGCAAAAGGTAATCATTTACTTCGTAGCAATAATCTTCATCCTGGGAATGGGTGCAGTGGGATTGGTAGAGTTACTGAATCCCAAGCCCTACCTTGGTAAGGTTGGAAACAAGAAGATAAGCCTTGAAATGTATCAGAACAAGATACAAGAGATTTACGATCGTTATGCTCAGATGTACCCAAACCAACCCTTAGATGAGAACACCCGAAAAAGCCTGGAAAACCAAGCCTGGCAATCCCTTGTCGATGATCTTATCTGGGAACAGATGCTAAGAAAGAACAAGATTAAGGTTAAAGATGATGAGATTCTGACAGAAATGCAGAACAATCCTCCTCAAGAGCTTATGCAAAATGAATCTCTGCAAACCAATGGGCTGTTCGACAAAAGTAAGTATTTATCTGCATTGAAGAACAACCCCGAGTTTTTCGTGATGATGGAAGATTATGTGCGCGGATATCTACCTAAGCAGAAGCTTCAGGAGAAGATAAAGGCAAAAGCAGGCATCACAATTGATAGCTTGAAAGCTGAATATGCCAAAGAGAACGACACTGTTACCGGAAAGATACTTTGGTTCGACCACAATATGTCTGACCCTGTAACCATCAGCGATGCAGAGATTCAAGCCTACTACGACAAGAACAAGGACGAAGAATTCAAGAAAGGTCCAGGCTCCAGAGCGAAATACCTTGTATTTGAAAACAAGCCTTCAGATAAAGACTATAGCGAAGTAAAGAAGAGCGCAGATCAGCTTTATAACCGCGTATTGAACGGTGAAGACTTTGCAGCTTTGGCAAATGAGTTTTCAGACGATCCCGGCTCCAAGGCTAATGGCGGTTCTCTTGGCGAATTTGGCAGAGGCCAAATGGTTCCCGAATTCGAAACCGCCGCATTTGCCCTTGCCAAAGGACAAATCTCTAAGCCGGTAAGAACCAATTTCGGTTGGCACATTATTCGCAGCGA
>DIMZ01000016.1:1223-6342 GCA_002425825.1 Cloacimonetes bacterium UBA5553
GCACTGCCAGTCCTGAAGGACAAAAGATTAAAGCCAGCCATATCCTGTTAAAAGTGGAAGCTTCTGAAGAAACCAAAGACAAAATTGCTGCTGATGCCGAAAAAGCTAAGAAACTTGTAAGCAAAAAAGGCATGGATAAAGCCGCTGCTGAGTTGAAATTAGAAGCACAGGATACCGATTGGGTTCCTCATGATCAAGAATACATTCCCGGAATCGGTAGCCTTTCTGCCTTAACCCAGTTCATGCGCAAAGGCAAGGCGAAAGCCGTATCCGAAATACTAAAAGATCAGCAAAACCGCTTCATCTTGGCTCAGATTACCGACAACAAGAAAGAGTACTACGAAGAATTCGATAAAGTAAAGCTAAGAATTAAGTACCAGCTCGAGAAAGAAAAGAAGGTTGCCAATGTTAAGACCAAAGCAGAGCAGTTTATGGCTAAGTATCCTTCCGGTGAATACTTCTCGGCTGCGGTATAAGAAGGCTGGCAGATAATTGACATGAACCAACACAAAATGGGATCAAACATTCCTAATGTTGGCATATCCAAGGAATTCACTACTGCTGTTTTGGCCATGAAAGCAGGCGAAACAAGTGGATTAATCAGTAACAAGGAAGGTAACTTCATCGTTACTGTTTCTGAGCGCAAAAAACCTGATTTTGATGCATTTAGCAAAGACAAAGAAGCGCAAAATACCATTCGCAAACGTTTAGAAGATGCCGCATGGAATCGCTGGTATGACAGCTATGNNAAGTCCGTTAAAATTGTGGACAACCGAGCCATGTTTGGGATGTAATAAATAATATGAGCAAGCTAATGACAGGTATTAGCGGAGTTAGGGGTGTCTTTGGAGACACCCTTAATCCTATAGTGGTCCAAAAATATGTAGCACGCTTCGCTGCTTTTCAGGCAGAAAGCAACCCCGACAAGCCAAAGCATATTATTGTTGGTAGAGATTCTCGAACTACCGGTCTTGCCATGCTTCACAGCATTGTGGCAACCCTGATAAGCATGNNCATGGGATTTGATGTTACCGAACTGGGCATTGTTTCTACCCCTACAGTGCTATTAGCCGTGGAGGATTCAGATGCTATTGGCGGTATTGCCATCACAGCATCACACAATCCACCCCAATGGAATGCTATGAAGTTTGTAGATGCCGATGGCATGTTTCTGTCGGCTTCAAAAGCAGAAGCATTTCTGGCTAGTGTAGACCAGCCCATTATTTGGGAAAGCTGGCAAAACATGGGCAAGCTTACATCAGATTGCAATGCCATCGAAAGCCATATAAACAAAGTTCTAGCAATCCCCTATATCAATGTGGAAGCAATAAAAGCGAAGCATTATAAAGTAGTACTGGATTCTGTTAATGGAGCTGGGGGACTGATGACTCCCAGTCTATTAAAACAGCTAGGTTGCACAGTTTATGAGATTAATGGCGAGCCTACTGGCGTGTTTGCCCATCCAGCTGAGCCATTGAACGAAAACCTGGGTCAATTAGAGGACGCTGTAAAGTTCTATAATGCCGATATTGGCTTTGCGACTGATCCCGATGTGGACAGGTTATCCATAGTCTCCGAGAAGGGGGAATGCATTGGTGAAGAGTTAACTGTTGCTCTCGCTCAGTTATTCGTGCTACCCAAACAGAAAGGTGATGTAGTGGTTAACCTTAGTTCTTCTATGATTACAGACTTCATCGCTGCTAAGTTCGGTGTAAGAGTGCATCGCACCAGAATTGGCGAGATAAATGTAGGCAAGAAGATGCAAGAACTAGTCTCCACTATCGGTGGAGAAGGCAATGGTGGCGTAATCTGTCCGGCAGTTCACTATACCCGCGATGCCATAGCTGGCATAGCATTAGTATTAGGATTGATGGCAGAAAGCGGAAATTCTGTATCTGAACTAGTGAATAGCCTTCCTAAATACTACTTTGCAAAAGACAAACTCAGCTTTGAAGCTCATCAAATGGATGCAGTAATGCAAGCTGTACCCAAGCTTTTGAGTACCTATGAAATTGATATTACTGACGGCATTAAAGGAACAGCCTCGGATCATTGGATTCACATCCGTAAATCTGGTACCGAGCCCATAATTCGAATCTATGTAGAAAGCGATAGCCCACAGAAATCAAGACAGCTTTGCGACACTATGATGCAAGGGCTTCGACAAGCAGCAGTAAAAGCATAATTCATTGTAAACAGGCGGTCATTAGTTAATGACCGCTTTTCTTTTCTCAACTCCTTCTACCCCCTCTTTACAATTATATCCTTGACGAATACTGCCCCTCTTGCTAGTGGGTTGTGGGTAATAATATCAAAGATAGGAGATACTATGCTACCCGGTGGAAAGAATATGAAAGACCTGATGAAACAGGCACAAAAGATGCAGCAAGAGATGATGAAATCCCAGGAAGAATTAGAGAACAAGCTCTTTTCAGCCTCAGCCGGAGGTGGAATGGTTAAAGTAGAGATGAACGGCAAGCATGAACTGGCATCAATAAAAATTGATCCACAAGCGGTTGATCCTGATGACGTAGAGATGCTTGAAGACCTTATCCTAGCAGCAATTCAAGAAGTGTCTGCCAAAGTATCCGAAGCATCAAATGATGCTATGGGTAAGCTGACAGGTGGAATGAAGATACCCGGTTTGTTTTAATGATCCTGTCCGAAAACTTAGAAAAGCTTATTCAGTCTTTAAACCGTTTTCCTGGTATTGGGCGAAAGACTGCCCAACGCCTGGCATGGTTTTTGGTGACGCAAGACAAGAGCTTCGCATTGCAATTGGCAGAAACAATAACTACCACGGTAGAGAGCTTTACCACTTGTAGCCTCTGTAATATGCTTTCCGAATCTGATCCATGTCCGATTTGCCAATCTGATGATAGAACTGACAATACCATATGCGTTGTAGAAAATAACTCTGACATCCAGATTATTGAGAGCATGAACGAATTTCGCGGTCGCTATTTCGTACTGGGGCACCTGCTCTCCCCCATTGATGGATTTGGACCCGAGCAAATAAATACAGGAAAACTGATTGGAAGAATAAACACTCTAAAACCCAGCGAAGTTATCCTGGCACTGAAGCCATCTGCCGAGGGAGAAGCTACCATACATTTTCTTTGGGACTTGATGAAGGACAAAGGAATAGACTTAACACGGCTCTCAACAGGTATCCCCTTTGGCGGAGACCTGGAGTATAGCAGTATTAATACTCTGGCTAACGCCTGGAAAAGACGTTACACGGTGTAGCAATGTTCACTGGGATTATCGAGAAAACATCCACAATCTTGAGCATTACTCCCCAAAAGGGGAAAAAGCTACTTAAGGTGAAGCGTCCCACTGAGTTCAGTGACATTAAGAATGGTAGCAGTATAGCCTGTAACGGTATTTGCTTAACCGTTATTGAGTTCAGCTCTAATAGCTTCACAGTAGAAATCATGCATGAGACGCTGGATAAAAGTACAGCCAAAAGCTGGCAGATAGGAAGCGTGCTGAATCTGGAGAGGGCATTAAAGCTTGGTGACAGGCTGGATGGGCACTGGCTTCAGGGACATGTAGACCGAAGCATCAGGGTTGTATCCCGGCACAAATCAGGTGATACAGACTACATTCGCTTCCAAATGGTTAATGAAGATAGAAAACTGATGGTTAACCAAGGCTCTGTTGCCATTAATGGGGTTAGCCTAACCGTTGCCGAGTTAAAGTCAGATTACTTTGCGGTGGCACTTATTGGACATACATTATTGGGTTCCAATCTAACTGCCTTGCGAGCCGGTGATATGGTTAATGTAGAATATGATGTGTTGGGAAAATACATCGTTAATGCGAGAAACTTATGAAACTAAATCATAGCATAGCAATAGTCTGCTCCATAGCAGCAATGATAAGCATTTCGGCCTGCGGAAGCAAACGCAGCCCCACCGGCGGAGCACTGGACACTGAGAAGCCAAGCGTATTGGCAAGCTCACCTGCTGAGTATGCTCAGATTGGTAAAGGAGTCTTGGAGATATCCTTTTCAAAAGAGATGGATAGAAGTTCTCTTGCCAATAGCATCTATATCTATCCTCCTGTAATGAATAAGAAGATTAGCTTCGATGGGCCAACGCTGAAGATAAAACTGAATGAAGAATTAAAGCAGGATACGAACTACTTTGTAACACTAAGCACCAGGTTAAAGGATAGCCGGGGCAATCCGCTTAATAGAAATCAAACCCTAATCTTTCGCAATGGCGAATTAAACAACTACCGTATTGGCGGACAGATAACCTATGAGAGAGATGAAGACATGGGTATGCCTGTGGAGGTTAGCTTGCTTTCTGCTGATTCTCTATTGGTGCTAAGCGATAGATTCAAGGGAAGCTCTTTTGCTATTGAATCTCTAAATCCGCAAGCCCATATCCTTAGTGCATATATCGACAAGAACCTAAATGGTCGTTATGACTTTGGACTCGATCCCTACTATGAGGGTAAATCTGAAGCCATACCTTCTTATAATATGAACATATCTCTTGCCTACGCAGATAGCACAAAACCAAAATTATCACGAGTTCAGCCTGTTAACAGACGCGAATTCAAGCTTATCTTTTCTGAACCTATTAAATCTTTTGAATCCATCTCGTTTGGTGGTGCGAAGGACATGGGATTGGTTTATAAACAGCTTGATGATAACATGTTATCAGTGGTTTGTGCTCCTATGGACAGCACTGAGCACCTTATACGTATAAAACAGCTGGAAGACTTGAAGGGCAATATAACTGATGTTACTGAAATGAAGTTCCGCAACTTAGCCCCAATTGATACCATAGCTCCCTTTGTTAGCTATAGTAATCCGCGTAATGGTGCTTCAGTCAATTCTCTAATACCAGTAATAGAATTGCACTTCTCTGAGTTCGTTGTTAAGGACAAGATACAGGTTAGCCTTAGTTCTGGCTCAGAGCAGATAGCTCTTAAGCTTATCTCCAGCACGGGAAACATTTTCCGCTATCAACCCTCAAAAGCGCTGCAAAATTACAAGTCTCACATACTTACAGTATCAAAGAGCGTTGACTTCTCCGGTAACATTATGACATCCCCATATGAGCTGCAATTCTTACCACTTAAGCGCGATTAGTTAAACCTG
>DIMZ01000134.1:0-4773 GCA_002425825.1 Cloacimonetes bacterium UBA5553
CGGGAAGCGGATCAGCTACAGGATGATTATATCAGTTTGGAGCATCTGTTATTAGCCTTGGTCGCCAAAGGAAAGGAGGCTGCCAATATATTAAAAGCCAACGGCTTGCAGCAGAATAAACTGCTACAAGCACTTAAGGAGCTTCGCGGCAATCAGCGGGTGGACGACCAGAATCCAGAAGCCAAGTATCAGGCTTTGGAAAAGTATGCGCGCAATCTAACCCGTTTGGCACGCACGGGGAAACTTGATCCGGTGATTGGTAGAGACGAGGAGATTAGACGCAGCATCCAGATACTATCCCGCCGCAGGAAGAATAATCCCATATTGATAGGTGAACCCGGAGTAGGCAAAACAGCCATTGCCGGTGGCAAGGGTGAGGGATTGCTGTTTGCCAAGGGTGAGATAGTAAAAAAAGTGCCCGAGCACCGCTTAGTAGCCGAACTGGTCTCTTTGGTTCAGGACTACATTAAGCTTAGCTAACATGCTGCTAAAGCTCTTTTTAACCTTCTTCAAGATTGGTGCCTTCACCATTGGCGGAGCTTACGCTATGATTCCTCTTATCCGCAAAGAAATCTGCGAAAAGCACCATTGGATAACTGATGACGACTTCATGGACGGGCTTGCAGCCGCGCAAAGCTGTCCCGGCCCTGTGGCAGTAAACCTTAGCATCTACATTGGCTATCACGTAAGAAAAGGTAAGGGCATGGCTTTGGCGGTGCTGGGAACCATATTGCCCTCGCTAATCAGCATTATTCTAATAGCCATGCTGTTCACTCGCTTTGCCGATGCTGCGCTGGTGAAAAAAGCTTTTCACGCGCTGCGTCCCGCCGTGGTTGCCCTTATTGCCGTGCCTATGGTAGAGATGGCAAAGAAGGCGGGTATAAACTTCAGGAACGCCTGGTTTCCGCTAATCTGTGCCGTGCTGGTGGGAGTATTTCTGCTTAGTCCCGTGTATCTTATTTCATTAACCATCCTGGTTTCACTCTGGCAAAGTGTTAAGGTGATGAAGCCATGATGTATCTGGGGATGTTTTTAACCTTTGCCAAGATCGGGCTATTTAGCTTCGGGGGGGGATATGCCATTCTTGCCATGATCCGTCAGGAAGTGGTGGTAAATCATACTTGGCTTAGCCAAACGCAATTCATGGACGTGGTGGCAATCTCGCAGATGACTCCCGGCCCTATAGCCGTAAATGCCGCCACCTTTATTGGCTATCACAAAGGCGGGGTGTTTGGGGCTGTGCTGTGTACTCTGGGCGTTATCCTGCCCTCGCTGGTTATAATGCTGCTTATTACCCTCAGCTATCTTAAGCTTAAAAAACAGCCCTGGTTCAAAAATATCTTTCGCAACCTGCGCCTGCTATCCGTGGGGCTTATTGCCGCAGCATTGATAATGGTGTTCGGCGATGCTATGCGCGATTGGTTTTCGGTAATAGTATTTGCAGGCAGTCTGATAGCTGGCTGGAAGTATAAGATGAATCCCTTCTATCTGCTTATCAGTGCGGCAGTTGTGGGTATGCTATTCGGCTAAGTTAAGTTGTGTTAAGATTCGGGGCTATTGCTGTGGATATCTGCTATTTTTTCCCTTCTTCCCTGCTGCTTCCTTGAAGCTATCCTGTGTCGAATACAGGATAGCTGCAGGGAAGCAGCAGGGATTAACCGCTATATGATTGAAAAAAAATGAGGGAAGAAGGAAAAGAGGGATTAACGGGTTATTCGCCACAGTCATGTTAGATTTAGCTACGGCACCGCAACGCTGTACTATTACCTAAAACCACTGAAGCACAGAGGGAACAGAGATCAATATATGCGTCGATGATCGAGTCTAGAGTTCATATTCTCCAAAAATATGCAGAATGAATGATATGAACACAGCGACTTCGACCTCAGTTATAAAGTCTCACCGAGAATTGCAAATCGTATCAACAAAAATTGCAAAGGGGGGGGAAGGCTCTTTCTAAGCCATTAGAAAGCAGTCAGTATAATCTGATGCCCTGAGGGTGAGACTGAACAAGAAATCTCGGAGATCATGCAGGACGATCCCCAATACATCACTCCTGATCTTCTTGGCAAGACCAGCGATCTTACATAATATGACCGGGTCGGAGAGCGTATCATTATCATCAGACAAAAGCTGCACGAGAGGATAGACTATACTTAACAGATTGTAATAAAGCAAATTACCCCCACCCCCCATAATTAACTTGACATTTTATTGAAGCTCAGTTTCTATGCAAATAAGGATAAATCATAGTAAAAAAACTATGACTTCACATATGGAGGAACCCATGAAAACAGCAATGCTATTCTGCATCCTGTTTATGTTTGGCTCCGGGCTGATGGCGCTTACCGGCTATGGCACCTCTGCCCCGGTTATCAACGACACCGTTGATCCCATCCTTTCCATTACCGCTCCCAATGGAGGAGAAGCATGGTACATTGGCGATACCCGTGATATCACCTGGAACGCCTCGGATACCAATATCCTGTCCAATAGCGTTAATCTCTGGTACAGCCTGAATGGCGGTACCGATTACCAGGCTATCATCGAGAATACCAATAACGATGGCATCCATCCCTGGGCTGTGCCTTCCGTGCAAAGCTACAATGCCAGGGTGCGGATCAAAGTCTCCGACAGCTTTGGCAACTACTCCCAAATAGCCAGCGCCAGTCCATTTTCCATTACTTACGTTCCGCCCCTGCCCCCTGATGGAGTAGCCGTGAATACCAGTAACGGAATAGACGCAGTAATCACCTGGCAGCCGGTTACGCAAAACATCTATCACAGTCCTCTCACTCCGGATGGATATATAGTTCTCTATAACGAAACCCCCTATGAGGATGACCAATATTATTACTTCCTGGGGCGTAGCTACACCACTACTTACACCCATCAAGATGTAGCGGAATTCAGAGATCAGATGTTTTACAAGGTGCTGGCATATAAAAACTATCGTGGCGATGTGGACAATGTGATTCAGGCNNTCAGGCCGCCCTGGCTAATCCTGATGCCAAAATCAGCCTGGCGGAGCTTAAAGCTGCCCTCCGCAGTTACACCGTGGGAGGTGACAAATGAGAAGGATGAATTTGCTGCTCACGCTCATAATCCTGGCTATCACCTTCCCTGTATGTGCCGAAACCCTTGCCCTGCAGAGCTTTGAATCCAGTGCGGCGGACACCTGGAGTTACACTGCCAATCCCACTCCCGATGCCAGACGCATCTGGTGGGGTCCCACTTCAGAAAGCATGGGTGGTGCCACTGCATATAACGGCACAATGTATTGGGCGGGCTGGGATTTGGACAATGTGGAAAGTACCGTAACCTTCCAAACCCTTACCTTGCAGGCGGGCTATACCTACAACGTAAGCTTCTATTACTTCACCAAAAACCTGGCTACTACCAACGACTACTGCCGTTACAGCGTAAAATACGACAACGGTACGAACTGGGATAACTGGGTAACAGTGAATAGCAACAGCAATGCCTGGACAGCGGTCTCGGTGGATGTCCCTGCTGGCAGCAACTACCTGCGGATGCGCTTATCCAGCAAGTTTGATGGCACCACCAAGTATGCCCATTGGGACTATATCAAAGTGGAAAAAACGCCCATTCCCAATACTGCACCGGTAGTAAGCAACGTAACAGCCAGCCAGCGCACGGATGGCAGCAAGATTGTGGATATTTACTATGATCTCTATGATGCGAATGCTGAGCTTTGCGATATCACTTTCACGCTTAGTGCCAATGACGGAGCCAGCTATGATATTATCCCCAGTCCCGCCAATCTGAGTGGCGATTTTGGTGATGACCTACCCAGCGGAACCAATAAACACATCATCTGGAATGCGGGAGCGGAAAGCTTTGGCCTGGATGGCAGCTATCTCTATCGGGTTTATGCGGATGACGGCTCTTCACTACCCATGCCGGAGAATTTCATCCTGGTAGAGGGCGGCACTTTCCATAATGGAACTTCCAATGTTACACTCAGCAGCTTCTATATCGACAAATACGAAGTGACGCAGGCAAGCTACCAAGCTGTGATGGGTACTAATCCCTCAAACTTTGGAGGCAATCCCAACCGTCCTGTGGAAAGAGTATCCTGGTTCAATGCGATAGAGTATTGCAACCGGCGGAGTATGCAGGAAGGGCTATCGCCTTGCTATAGTTACAGCAGCTTTGGCACGAATCCTGATAACTGGCCCGGGGGTTGGAATTCTAACTACAACAACCACACCAATGTAAGCTGTAACTGGACAGCTAACGGTTACAGACTTCCCACCGAGATGGAATGGATGTTTGCCGCCAAAGGTGGAAACCAGAGCCAGGGCTATACCTATAGTGGCAGTAACACGATCGGTGATGTGGCATGGTACAGCTCAAATTCCAGCATCCGGACTTGGAATGTGGGACTAAAAGACTCCAATGAACTCGGCACCTTTGACATGAGCGGAAACGTCTGTGAATGGGTGTGGGATATTTATGGCACATATCCCAGTGGCAACCAGACCAATCCGACAGGTCCAGTGAGCGGGTCTAACCGTGTGTTCCGCGGCGGTGGCTGGGGCTTCGAGGACGACTCCTGCACTGTTTCCGGTCGGGCCGGCGACAATGCTACTTACGGCAGCGCCGAGATAGGCTTCCGCTGCCTCAGGGTTTCCCCTTGATTTTTGGATTTTTATCCTTTTTGCCTTTTGCAAATTTTACTTTTGCAGGGCGCTACGGCGAGAGCCCCATCTGTACAGGCGGTCGCTGTACCGCCTAATCTCCTAACTA
>DIMZ01000134.1:4792-17856 GCA_002425825.1 Cloacimonetes bacterium UBA5553
GGGTCGCCGTACCGCCACCATGAGGTTAATTTTGCTACTCTCGCAACATCCTCGTTATGATGTGTCCCCTGTGGGCTTTGCAAGCAATCTGAGATTGCAAGTTCTTATCAGTGCTTTATGGGTTTTGCATGTTATGCTAAAATACAAGTTTGGGGATTACACTCCCAAAATATATAGATATTTGTGGAGTGTAATCCCCGATCTCATGGTTTTGGTGGCTGGTAGATCGTTCGCAACTGCAAAATCATTATGCTTGGGAAACATAATGTTTGACAAACATAATGTGTCTCAAAATAGTGGCAACTGAATGGAAGGTAAGGAGTTTTGATATGGATTTCTTAAATCGTGAACAGGAAAAAACCATTATTACTGCTGAGCTTAGCAAGGACAACAGCAGATTTATCGTTCTATACGGACGAAGACGTATCGGTAAAAGTGCTTTGTTACAGAATCTGCTGGATAAGCGAAGTGTTTATTATCTGGCGGATATCAATGAAGCTGAAGTGCAACGTTCATTGTTTGCCAATCAGTTAGCTATGCTGATACCTGGTTTCGATGCAGTTACGTATCATGATTGGTTATCCTTTTTTCAATTGGCAAATCAACAATTGAAAGAACGCATCACTGTATGTATAGATGAATTTCCCAATCTGGTTCGCAGTTCGCCTGAGTTGCCAAGCGTGTTTCAGAAGATTATCGATCTGAAGCAAAACTCTATGTTTCATATTGTACTATGTGGCAGTTCGCAGCAAATGATGCAAGGTTTGGTTTTGGATAGAACAGCACCACTATTTGGTAGAGCACATAGGATTATACGCCTGATGCCAATGAATTGTTCCTGGCTTCAAACCGCTCTAAAACTTACATCCCAACAGGCAATTGAGGAATTCTCGGTGTGGGGTGGAGTGCCCCGCAATTGGGAACTAAGAAATGAATATAAGACAATGTGGCAGGCTATCCGGGAACTAATCTTAAACCCTTACGGGATACTTCATGAAGAACCCTTGCGCCTGTTTATGGATGATCTTAGAAGTGCGGTACAGCCTATCAGTGTTGCTTCACTGATAGGTCAGGGATGCAACAAGCTGTCAGAGATATCTGCACGATTAAACAAACCAGCCACAAGCTTGACCCGGACTATGCAGAATTTGATAGACACAGGATACGTCAAGCGCGATGTATCATGGGGAGAAAGCGCAAGAAACAGCAAGAAAACAGTATATAGATTGCTTGATCCGATTTCCCGCTTTTATTTTACTTTTGTGGTGCCAAACCAGTCCAAGCTGAATAGTGGAATGAGCGCTCAGGTTCAGGCAGATATCACACAAAGATGGCGAATTTATGTATCCGAAACGTGGGAAGAACTTTGCCGGGAGAGTGTGAGTGTTCTCGATCTGGATGGCACTTCATTTCCTCCCGCCCAAAGATGGTGGCAGCAATCCAAAATTGCAGGTTCGGCAGAGATTGACATCATTTCTGAATCGACAGACAGTCAATCCCTATTGATTGGGGAAGCTAAATGGCAGGAGAAGCTAAATCCGGAGTCTGTATTGGCCGAACTGGATAAGAAGATTGCTATTCTGGAGCTAAAGAAAAGTTACCGACAGATTTACCGGCTTGTTATGCTTCCGGATATAGAAAACCAGATAAGCAACAATGTGATCTATGCTAATGCTGAATTTGTATGCAGAAAGTGAAGGAAGATAGGCAGTTCACAAGAGCACATTTTTTATTAAGGGGGCTAAGAACTGATAGGACAACCTGCCCGCTGCGCAAGCTAAATCTCCTAAAAAACCATTTGACAAAATGGGCGAGTTAAAATCTTATGACCCAACGATGTAAATACGTTTAATACGTATAGCACAAGCTCCATATTTTGCAGGAGCTTATAGTTCTTTAGGAGGAACAATGTTATCCTTTAACCGGGATACTCTACACGAGTATCGCAGTGGCAGGGATTATATTTCTGCCCCAAACCTAAAACAACACAGCAGTCAGATTTCCTGCTCGGTAAGCGGAGCTTTATGCAAGTTTCGTAGTCCGTTCGCNNTCGGGGAGCTTATTGCCCAAACAAGTGGAGGTTCCAGTGAGTAACCACGACAATCGTATCCGGATCAAACTGAAAGCATACGACCATCGTCTCTTGGATCAATCTGTAGCGGAGATCGTGAAATCTACTCGCAACACCGGTGCCAAAGTAATAGGACCCATTCCTTTGCCAACCGACCGTTCCGTTTATACTATTTTGCGTTCACCTCATGCGGACAAGAAGAGTCAGGACCAATTTCAGATGCTGGTTCACAAGCGTTTAATTGATATCGTGAATCCCACCCAGCAGACAACAAGCGCACTTAAGAAGCTTAGTTTGCCCGCAGGTGTTCACGTAGAAATCAAGGCGAACACAAGGAGCTAGTCATGATCGGATTAATCGGAAAGAAAATTGGCATGACGCAGATATTTGACAGCAGCGGCAAAGTTATCCCCGTTACGGTTATCAAAGCCGGTCCCTGCAAAGTAATCTGCAAACGCACCGAAGCCGAAAACGGCTATGAAGCTCTGCAACTTGGCTACGAAGAATTGCCGGAACGCAAGGTTTCGAAGCCGATGTTAGGACATTTTAAGAAGCACAACAGCGGTTTATACCGTTATGTAAGAGAATTTCGTCCATCCTACGGGCAAGAGATTAGCGAGATTGGCGTGGGAGATGAGCTAAAGGCAGATTTCTTTGAAGAGAATGAGCCGGTTAGCGTTTCTTCCAAGTCTAAGGGTAGAGGTTTTACCGGTGTTATGAAGCGTCATGGTTTTGGCGGTTTCATATCCACACATGGTAGCCACGAATCCTTCCGCGGCCCCGGATCAATAGGTCAGTGCGCACAGCCCTCCCGTGTATTTAAGGGCGTGAAGATGGCAGGACAACATGGCAATGCCAGAGTTACCGTTCGTCACCTGACAGTAGTGAAAGTGGATGTAGAAAACGGATTGATCATGATTAAGGGTGCCGTACCAGGTCACCGTAATTCATTGGTCACGATTCATAAGGAACAATAGGTGGTATCAGATGGTAACAGCAAAGAAATACAATGCCAACGGTGAACTAATCGGTGAAGTTAATCTTCCCGAGAATGTGTTCGACGTTGATGTAAATTCCCCCAAGGTTCTGTTGCACGAAGTAATCACCATGTATCTTGGCAATCAACGCCAGGGCACAGTGCAGAAAAAGAATCGCAGCATGACTGCCGGTAGCACGAAGAAGCTTTTCAAGCAGAAAGGAACCGGTAATGCCCGTGTAGGAACACGCCGTTCGCCGGTTCGTGTTCACGGTGGTAAGGCCTTCGCCATATACCCAAAGGATTGGTATCGCAGTATTCCGCGTTCCAAGAAGCGTATGGCACTAAAGGTAGCATTAACCGATCGCGCCAGAGATGGCAGAATAATAATAGTAGATAGCCTTGTGATGGACAAGCCTGACACCAAGTTTGCCAAAGCTTTATTGGGCAAGATTCTTCCCGAAAGAGGCCGCAAACTTGTGGTTACCGATGGACACCACCTTCCAACGGTGAAGAGCTTCACCAATCTTCCGGATGTTATGACCAACCGCGCAGACAGCTTATTCGCCTATGAAGTGCTAAAGAGCAGTTACATCGTAATGACCGGGGATGCCCTGAAAAAAGTGGAGGAGGTATTCAGCTCATGATACACCCGCGCAATATCTTAATAAGCCCGATAATTACCGAGAAGAGCAGTGCTCAGCTTCAAGCTCAGAACAGCTACAGCTTCAAAGTAAGCGTCAATGCAAACAAGATCGAGATAAAGAACGCCATCGAACGCATCTTTGCCGTTAAGGTTTTATCCGTAAACACCATATATATGATGGGTAAGCCAAAACGTTTAGGCAAATACAGTGGTAAGCGTCCCGATTGGAAGAAGGCTATAGTCACACTTCGCGAAGGCGATAAAATTGCCGATTTCGAAGTATAGAGAGGTGAAGAATGGGAATTAAGAAATACAAACCGACTACCCCGTCCATGCGCTTCCGCTCTGGTTATACCTTTGACGAGATTACCACTTCCAGTCCGGAAAAATCTCTTCTTGCTCCAGTGCGCAAGACAGGTGGCCGTAATAACAAGGGCAGAATAACCTGCCGTCATCGTGGTGGTGGACATCGTCGCCATTACCGCATTATTGATTTCAAGCGCGACAAAGCCGGCATCCCGGCCAAAGTTGCCTCTATAGAATATGATCCTAACCGCACAGCCCGCATTGCACTGCTTCATTACGTTGACGGTGAAAAGCGCTATATAATAGCTCCCGACGGTCTGGAAGTAGGTGCCAAAGTGATGAGCGGTCCCGCTGCCGAAATAGCAGTAGGTAATGCCATTCCATTGGAAAAGATTCCTTTGGGTAGCGTGGTTCACAACATTGAGCTTAAGAGCGGCAAGGGCGGTCAGATTGCCCGTAGTGCCGGAACTTATGCTCAGGTAGTGGCAAAAGACGGTGATTATGTTCATGTTAAGATGCCCTCCAACGACGTGCATTTAATCCGCAAGGAATGCATCGCCACGATGGGTCAAGTTAGCAATCCGGATCACTCGCTGGTTCAAATCGGTAAAGCAGGTCGTAACCGCTGGAAAGGCATCCGCCCAACCGTTCGTGGTGTTGCGATGAACCCCGTTGATCACCCGATGGGTGGTGGTGAAGGTAAAACTTCCGGTGGTGGACATCCTGTTTCCCCTTGGGGCAAACCCGCAAAAGGCGGCAAGACCCGTAAGACCCGTAAGTATTCCGATAAGTATATCGTGAAAGCGGTAAAAAAGAGATAGTGAGAGGATATAGATAATGGCACGTTCAATTAAAAAAGGCCCCTTTGTTGACGCTCACCTGATGAAGAAAGTGGTAGTGCTTGATGCCGAAAGCAAGAAAAGCGTTATTAAAACCTGGTCTCGCCGTTCGGTTATCACCCCCAACTTTATTGGGCACACCTTCTCGGTTCACAACGGACACAAGTTTGTACCGGTGTATGTAACCGAAAACATGGTTGGTCATAAACTGGGCGAATTTTCTCCCACACGTACTTACCGTGGTCACAAAGAGAAGAAGAAAAAGGGTAAATAGGAGAGAGAAGAATAATGGAAGCAACCGCTAAACTTCGCTTCGCCCGTGGTTCCGCCCGTAAAGCCCGTTTGGTGCTGGATACAATTCGTTACAAGCGTGTAACAGAGGCCCAGCATCTGCTGAAGTTTTCACGTCGCAGAGCAGCAACTCATATATATAAGTTATTGGCATCCGCTATTGCCAACGCACAGGTTAAGGATCCTAAGGTTGATCTAAACCAGATGTTCGTTACTCAAGCCATGGCAGATGAAGGCCCACAAATGAAACGGTTTATGCCCAGAGCTCAGGGAAGAGCCTTTATGATAAGAAAACAGACTTGTCATATTTCCCTTGAGATTCAAACCATAGAGTAGGAGGAGAACCTTGGGACAAAAAATTCACCCCGTCCTATACCGTATTGGTGTAAATAAAGACACCGATTCCATCTGGTTTGCTCAAGGAACGTCTTATGTTGATTTTCTCCAGGAAGACATAAAGATCCGGAGTTATATTCACAAAAGACTTGCAGCCAAGATGGTTTCTAAAGTAAAGATTTCACGTAAGACCAGTTCTATCGTAATCGACATTCATACTGCCCGTCCCGGTTTGGTGATTGGTAAAAAAGGTGAAGATATCGATAAGCTGCGTAATGAGCTTAATGTACTGATTAACAAAAACCGCCCAAACCCGATTGTAGTTTCGATTAACATCGAGCAAATTGACAAGCTGTGGTTGGATGCACGCCTGATCGGTCTTGAAATAGCCCGTCAGTTAGAAGAACGTGTGTCTTTCCGCCGTGCAATGAAGATGGCTATACGCAACTCCATTAAAGAGGGAGCCCAGGGCATAAAGGTTCAGGTTTCCGGCCGCCTCGGTGGTGCTGAGATCGCCCGTTCAGAACGCTACAAACAAGGCAGAACCCCCCTTCATACTCTTCGCGCCGATATNNTTATGCCCATGTGGAAGCTAATACCACATACGGTGTTATCGGAATAAAGGTGTGGGTGTATAAAGGCGACATCTTAGGCTAAAGGAGAAGAGGAATGTTAGCCCCTAAAAAAGTAAGACATCGCAAGATGATGAAGGGCAAGAGATCCGGATTGTCCTGGACAGGATGTAATGTATCTTTTGGTGATTATGGTTTAATCGCCCTTGAAGATGCGTTTATCTCCAGCCGTCAGATCGAAGCTGCCCGTATAGCAATTACACGTCACATGAAACGTTTGGGAAAAGTATGGATTCGTATCTTCCCCGATAAGCCCATCACTCAGAAACCAGCCGAAACCCGTATGGGTAAAGGTAAAGGAGCTCCGGAATATTGGGTAGCAGTGGTTCGTCCTGGCCGTGTTCTCTTTGAGATAGAAGGTGTGGACATAAAGATAGCCAAAGAGGCTATGCGCCTTGCAGCACACAAATTACCCATTAAGACCCGTGTGATTGCTCGTGAAGGAGTGGAATTATGAAGAACGAAGAAATGCGTGAATTAAGCATTCCCGAATTGCATACCAAGATGGAAGAACTGCGCATCGAGCTATTTAACCTGCGCTTTCAAAAAGCCAAGAACCTGCTCGACCGCCCAGACCGTATCCGTATAGTCAGACGCAGCATAGCCCGGATAATTACCATCATCAAAGAAAAAGAGCAAAAGGCTTGAGGTGAAAAGTGGCAATAAATCATAAAATGATTAAGCAGGGCGTTGTTGTTAGCGATAAGAGCGATAAGACTATCGTGGTTCGCGTTCAACGCCAGTTCATACATCCGTTGTACAAAAAGACAGTTCGCCGTCATAAGAAGTTTATGGCACACGACGAGCTGAATGACGCTCATGAAGGCGACGTGGTAGAAATTATGGAATCACGCCCGATGAGTGCTCGTAAACGCTGGACTCTACACAGAATAGTAGAAAGAAGTAAGTAAGGGGTTTTGGAATGATTCAAGTTCAAACCATATTGAATATCGCCGATAACTCCGGCGCAAAGAAAGCTATGTGCATCAAGGTTCTTGGTGGCTCAAAGCGGAAGTATGCGTCGATTGGAGACGTAATAGTTGTCGCGATCAAATCCGCTACTCCGGGCGGAAAAGTGAAGAAAGGAACCGTCGAAAAAGCCGTTATCGTGCGTACTGCAAAAGAAGTGCGTCGTCCTGATGGCTCGTATATCCGTTTTGCCGATAACGCAGCGGTTATTATCGACGACAAAATGGAACCTAAGGGCACCCGTATCTTCGGTCCGGTTGCTCGTGAACTGCGCGAGCACCACTATATGAAGATAGTGTCTCTTGCTCCGGAAGTATTGTAGGAGTATAACGTGGCAGATAAAAAGAAACTTAACCTGAAGAAAGGTGACTTCGTAGTAGTGATCTCCGGTGAAGATAAAGGCAAAAAGGGTCATATCCTTAAGTCCTTCCCCAAAACCGGACGTGTCATTGTTGAGAAAGTTCACATGATTAAAAAGCATGCCAAGCCCTCACAGCGCAATCCCCAGGGCGGCATCATCACCATGGAAGCTCCAATTCAGGCTTCAAACGTGATGCTTTTCAACGAAAAGCTGAATGCTGTGTCTAAGCCAGTGATTCAGACTCGTGACGGCAACCGCGTACGTGTATGCAAGAAGTCTGGTGACGAGCTGTAGAGGAGATGAGTAAATGAACCGATTAAAAGAACATTATAAGAATCAGGTTGTGAAAGCCCTCACCAAGCGTTTTAGCTACAAGAACCCTCATCAAGTGCCAAAGCTTGATAAGATAGTAGTTAGCATGGGTGTTGGTCACGCAACTCAGAACAAGGCTCTCCTGGATAACGCAGTGAAAGATTTGGAACAAATCTGCGGTCGTAAGGTTATCGTAACCCGCGCACGCAAGTCCATCTCAAACTTCAAGCTGCGCCAAGGCATGCCCATTGGATGTAAAGTTACTCTGCGTGATGAAGTGATGTATGAATTTTACGATCGCCTAATCTCCATTGTTATTCCCCGTATTCGTGACTTCCGTGGTATCCCGGCTAATTCCTTCGACGGCAGAGGAAACTTCTCTTTTGGTCTGAAGGAACAAACTGTGTTCCCCGAAATTGAATACGACAAAATCGATGCCATCCGAGGGATGAATATCACAATCGTAACCACCGCTCACACCGATGAAGAGTGCCGTGAGCTGTTACGTGAGCTTGGTATGCCCTTCCAGAAAAACCAATAAGGAGATTTTTGTGGCAAAGAAATCACTCATCATAAAACAACAAAGAACACCTAAGTTCAAAGTTAGAAAGTATAACCGCTGCATGATCTGTGGACGCCCCCGCGCATTTATGCGTGACTTCGGCATGTGCCGTCTCTGCTTCCGCAAATATGCATCTCTGGGACATATCCCGGGTATCACCAGAAGTAGCTGGTAAATAATGGAGGAAAACAATGAGCGTTAGTGATCCGATAGCTGATGCATTAACCAAGATCCGTAATGCATATCGTGCCGGACATACGCAGGTGATCGTTAACCATAATAAGCTTGTAGAAGCCTTGGTTAACATCCTTGCCGAAGAGAACTTCGTGAACAGCGTCCAAGTTCTTGACAAAGATCCGGAGCACAAGTTTAACTATAAGCGTATTTTAGTAATCCTTAGATACACCAATGCCGGCGTACCGGTAATGCAAGGATTAGTGAGAGTTTCAAAACCCGGAAGACGTGTTTACGTCAAAGCCGATAATTTGCCCAGCGTGTATAATAATACCGGTTGCGCCATCATCTCCACCAGCAATGGTGTTATGGTTGATCGTGATGCCCGTATTAAGCGCGTCGGTGGCGAATATGTCTGCAGAGTCTGGTAGGAGGATTCGATGTCACGCATTGGAAAAGCCCCTATCAAAATAAGCTCCGATCTGCAAGTTAAGGTAACCGGAGACGTTGTAAACGTCAAAGGCAAATTGGGCGAACTGAGCTACACGCTCCTCCCTGGAATCACTGTTCAAATAGAAGATAACGTTCTTCATGTGCTTCGTGCAGAAGAAACCAAAACCCTTCGTGCCTACCATGGTTTAAGCCGTGCCTTAATCCAGAACATGGTAACCGGAGTAAGTGAAGGCTTCAAAAAGACTCTGCATATCTTCGGCACAGGATACTCCTCAGAAGTTATTGGACCATGGCTAAGACTTAGCTTAGGTTATTCCCATGATATTCTGTTGCAAATCCCAGCCGGATTGACCGTGGATGCTCAGGCAGTACCGCGTTCAAAAGGCACCAGATCCGATTTCCAGAGTATCATCAACATAAATGGTATTGACAGACAGCTTGTTGGTCAATTCGCTGCTGAAGTGCGTGGATGCCGTCCTCCCGAGAATTATAAGGGAAAAGGCGTGCGCTNNGTCACCATCAAAGCCGGTAAAGCCGGATCTAAATAAGTAAGGTGATGAAAGATGATAAAATCAACATGTATTACTAAATCAGCCCTCCGAACCCGTCGCAGAGCTGCTATCCGCAAGCGTCTTAGCGGAACAACAGACCGCCCCAGATTGGTGGTGTTCCGCTCGCTTAAGAATATCTACGCTCAGATTATTGACGATTCACGCGGTGTTACCCTAGTGTCCATGTCTTCAATTGCCAAAGATTACGGCATCGCCGAAGGCAGCAAGAAAACCGCACAGAGCTTTGAAGTTGGCCTGAAATTAGGCGAAAAAGCCATTGCAGCCGGAATAACTAAAATCGCTTTCGATCGTGCCGGATACAAGTATCACGGAAGAGTGAAAGCCCTTGCCGATGGCGCGCGTAAAGCCGGGCTAGTTTTCTAAGGAGGAAGCTTGAATTACGAACAACACAATCTCGAAGAAGAAAAATTAGTAGAAAAGATAGTAGAAACCAAGCGTGTTGCCAAAGTAGTGAAAGGCGGTAGAAACTTCAGTTTTTCCGCAATCGTTGTGGTTGGCGACCGTAAGGGTAATGTTGGTGTTGGTAATGGCAAAGCAAATGAAATTGTTGATGCCATCCGCAAAGCCAAAGAAAAAGCACTGAAAAGTATGTTCAGAGTTCCTATTGTAAAGGGAACCGTTCCTCACGAGATAGTAGCCAGTTATGGCGCATCCCGTGTGATGATTAAGCCGGCATCTGCCGGTACCGGAGTTATTGCGGGTGGAACAACCCGTGCAATTTTTGAAGCTGCCGGCATTGAGAATATTCTGTGCAAATCATTGGGCTCCAACACCCCCACCAACGTAGTGAAAGCCACAGTTAATGGCCTTAAAGCTATGAGAACCCTTTCCGATATCGCTCGCCTGCGTAATAAGACTATAGCGCAGATAACCGGTAGGGAGGAGAAATGAAGCTAAAAGTTACCCAAATCCGCAGCACAATAAATCGTATTGAAGACCACAAGCGGGTTATAAAGTCCCTTGGTCTGGGAAGAATCGGCAAGAGCCGCATTCATGATGATAACCCATGTATCAGAGGTATGATCAATAAGGTCGGATACCTCCTCGAAGTTGAAGAAGTGCAGGGAGAATAGCGATGTTGACCTTAACAAATCTTGGAAAACCTGCCGGAAGAAAGAACAAGAAACGCCTTGGTAAAGGGCAGGGTTCGGGAACCGGTAAGCAAGCCGGTCGCGGACACAAGGGTAAAAAAGCCCGTGCAGGTGGAAATGTATCCCCAGCCTTTGAAGGCGGACAGATGCCTATCCATCGCCGTTTACCCAAACGCGGCTTCAAGAATATCTTCCGCGTAGGCTACAGAGCATTAAATCTTAATCGCTTAGAAGGCCTGGAAGAGACCGAATTTGATGTAGCCATGCTGGAACAGATGGGGCTTATCCCATCCAAAGGCAAAAAGGCTAAGGCACCGGTTAAAGTTCTTGCTGGTGTTCAAGAAGAATTCACCAAAACCGTGCATATCAAAGCTAATGCTTTTTCTAAAAGAGCAATAGAGATTATTGAGAAGTGCGGTGGCAAGGCGGAGGTAGTTTAACTTGTTCAAGACTATCAGCAACATGTTCCGGATTCCGGACTTGAAGAAGAAGATATTATTTACCGCACTGTTTTTAGTGCTTTACCGTATGGGTAGTTTTGTGCCCATCCCTGGTGTTGATGCTTCCGCTCTGCGTGCCTTCTTCGAAGGCGCCAGAGAGGGTGGCAATACACTGTTTGGTCTACTTGACCTTTTTGTGGGTGGAAACTTTGAACGCGCATCGGTGTTTGCCCTGGGAATAATGCCTTATATCACGGCTTCAATCGTGATTCAGCTATTGGGTAGTATAATTCCCTACTTCGAAAAGCTGAGAAAAGAAGGTGCGGACGGTCAAAAGAAACTGAATCAGATTACCCGCTACGGTACCGTTGGTTTAGCTGCTTTTAATGCAGTTACCATCACCATGTGGCTCACCAACCTTTCCGGTGGTGTTGTCCCCAGCCCGGGCGTTCTGTTTCACGTAACCGGTATATTTACCCTTATAACCGGTACAATGATAGTAATGTGGATTGGTGAGCAGATTACCGAACATGGAATTGGCAATGGTATATCCCTTATCATTTTTGCCGGTATCATAGCACGCTATCCTGAAGGCTTCATCCGTATGTTCCAAAAAATCGGCTCTGAGCCCAGCTATGCATGGAAGGCAATTGTTGCCATGATATTAATGCTGGTCGTTACTGCTGCCGTGATATTTGTTACAGAAGCCATTCGTAAAATACCTGTACAATATGCAAAGCGCATAGTTGGACGCCGTGTTTATGGCGGGCAGAGCACCTACATTCCCTTACGTGTGAATACAGCAGGTGTTATCCCCATCATTTTTGCTCAGAGTATCCTTATGTTCCCTGCTACCATAGCCGCATTCTTTGGCCGTAGCGGTGGTTTCTGGATTACCTTACAGCAATGGCTTTCCCCGGGTGCAGCATTGTACACAATACTGTATGTATCCTTCATCATATTCTTCGCCTATTTCTATACAGCTTTAGTTCTGAACCCCACAGAGATGGCAGAAAACATGGTGAAATACGGTGGTCACATCCCCGGCAAGAAGCCTGGTAAAAAGACTGCTGAATACATAAACAGTGTTCTGGTAAGAATCACCCTACCTGGTGCAATATTCTTCGCATTTGTAGCGTTGTTGCCAGAGATTATGAGCCACCGTTTCGATCTACCCTTCTACTTTGGTGGAACTGGCTTGATCATCGTCGTAGGTGTTGCTCTGGATACTTTGCAACAGATAGAATCCCATCTCGTGATGCGTCATTATGATGGCTTCATGAAGAAAGGCAAATTGCGCGGACGTTCCAGCTAAATATGATCTACCTCAAAACGCCTTCGGAAATAGACAAGATGCGTAGTAGCTGCCGGATAATCGGCCAGTTGCTGGATTCGCTGAAAGAGCTTATCCGTCCCGGTGTGAATACACTTGAATTGGATAAGTATGCTGAGGATTTTATTCGCAGCAGAGGCGCAATACCCTCTTTTAAGGGCTATCAGGTTCCCGGGTTAAGACCATTTCCCGGCTCGATATGCGCTTCAGTGAATTCTGCCATTGTGCATGGTATTCCAAGCAAGGAAGCCATCCTGTCTGAAGGTGATATCATTGGTATCGACGTTGGCGTAGTGCTAGACGGATACCACGGTGATGCAGCCCGTAGCTATAGAGTTGGCAAGGTTAGTGAAGCAGCAGACAAGCTGCTGAGCACTACGCTTGAGTCTCTATACATCGGCATAGCAGCAGCAAAAGAAGGTAACCGCATTGGTGACATATCTCATGCCATTGGTTCTTTCGTCTCGGCAAATGGCTATTTTGTGGCAGACAACCTAACCGGTCACGGTATTGGCAAGTCTTTACACGAAGAGCCGCAGATACCCAATTCCGGAAAGCCCGGAAGAGGTCCGAGAATAGCAGCAGGAATGACATTTGCCATAGAGCCTATGGTGAATATCGGAACTAACTGCGTGAAAGAGAAGGGATGGGAATTCCACGTTGCGGATGATTCACTGTCTGCTCATTTTGAACACACGAT
>DIMZ01000134.1:17883-20753 GCA_002425825.1 Cloacimonetes bacterium UBA5553
ACGATTCTGGTAACAGATGGTGAACCTGAAATTCTAACGATTGCATGAGGAGTCATAGTAAATGAGTAAGTCCGGCGTTATTGAAGTGGAAGGAATAGTTACCGAAGCCCTTCCCAACACGACATTCCGCGTTGAGCTGGAAAATGGCCACGAGATTTTGGCACATTCATCCGGAAAGATGCGCATGAATTACATAAGAATCCTGCCAGGGGATAAGGTAAAAGTAGAGCTTTCGCCCTATGACCTTACCCGAGGTAGAATTACATACCGTTATAAATAAAGATTGCACCATGCTTAATCAGCTAATTGCAAGGAAACAACAATGAAAGTGAAAGCTTCAGTTAAGATAATCTGCAAAGATTGTAGAATAATCAAACGCTACGGCGTGATACGTGTTATCTGCAGCTCTAACCCCAAGCATAAGCAGAGACAGGGTTAAGGAGGATAAACTTGGCACACATCGCAGGTATTGAACTTCCCAGAACTAAGAGATTGTTCATAGGGCTTACATATATCTATGGTATCGGTAGAACCCTTGCCAAGGATATCTGCAAAAAAGCTAACATCGATGAAATGAAAAAGGTCTCAGACCTCAGTCTTGATGAAGAAAAGCTACTCCGCGACATTATTCAGAATGAATACATTGTAGAAGGTAGCCTCAGAACTCAAGTAGCTATGAATATTAAACGCCTGATGGAAATCGGCTGCTATCGTGGAATGCGTCATAAACGCGGTCTTCCCGTTCGTGGACAAAGAACCCACACTAACGCCAGANNGCAGTAGGAGCACATCATGGCAAAGAAAACCAGAGTAAAGAAAAAACGCGTGCGTCTTGCCTTTGATGAAGGCTTGGTCTTCGTTCATTCCAGTTTCAACAACACCATTGTATCGCTTACAGACCGCGCCGGTAATGTCCTCGCATGGTCAAGCGGTGGAAAAGTTGGTAACAAAGGTTCCCGTAAAAGCACTCCGTTTGCAGCTCAGACTGCAGCAGCAGAAGTAGCCAAGGTCGGAATGGAAATGGGAATCCAAAAAGTGGGTGTTATAGTTAAAGGTCCCGGTGGTGGTAGAGAATCTGCCATTCGTGCGGTGAATGCTGCAGGAATAAAAGTCACCATGATTAAGGACGAAACCCCCATCCCTCATAATGGTTGCCGTCCACCCAAAACCAGAAGGATATAAGGAGAGGAATAATGGCAAGATATACCGGACCCAAAGCAAGATTATGCCGCAAATTCGGCGAAAACATCTTTGGCGCAGCCAAGTACGACAAGATACTTGGAAAGCGTAAGTTCCCTCCAGGTCAGCATGGCAAAAACATGCGTCGTAAGCTTAGCGACTATGGTGTTCACCTAAAAGAAAAGCAAAAGCTTCGCAGCACCTACTGCTTGATGGAGAAACAGTTTAAGAATTACTTTGTAAAGGCTGCAAAGGCAACCGGCGTAACAGGTGATAACCTGCTTATGTTGCTGGAACGTCGCTTAGACAACGTAGTATATCGTTTAGGTTTCGCCGTCACACGTATGCAGGCTCGTCAGTTTGTAACCCATGGCCATTTCATGGTTAATGGTAAAAAAGTAGACATCCCTTCTTTCCTTTGCAAAGAGGGAGACATCATCGAAGTGAAGCCAAAAAGCAGAGGCATGAAGCTGTTGGTGGATGTTATCGAGAGAACCGAAGTCAGCTCGCCATACTCATGGCTGAGTGTTGATAAAGAGAATTTCCGCGGTCAATTCAACGCAATTCCCGCAGCAAGCGAGATACCGGTCACTGTTGACCTGCGTCTCATCGTTGAGTTCTATTCCAAATAATGCTCATCAGCAAGGAGCCGCTATGATGTATCTTGAACCTTTGCAAATGCCCGAAAGTGTAGAACACGATAAGAAGACTTATTCGCGTAACTTCGGAAAGTTTGAAATCGGTCCTCTGGAANNGGGTTTTGGCACTACCTTGGGTAACACCCTGCGTAGGATTCTGCTGTCTTCCATACAGGGAGCAGCGGTACGCTTCGTGCGTATAGAAGGTCTGCACCACGAATTTCTGCCCATTCCGGGGACTAATTCAGATTATATCGATTTAATCTTACGGATTAAGCAACTCGTTATTCTCTCCACTTCCGTGGAAGAAGTGCAAATCGTGCTGGAACACAAGGGGAAAGGCGTTATTACCGCATCATTGATTCAGGAAAACGCCAATGTAAAAATCATCAATAAAGACCTCTACCTCTTGGAAGTAGTGGAAGATATTGATTTCAAAATCGAGATGATTGTTGGTATCGGCAGGGGCTACGTATCCTCCGATCGCCAGAATCCTGAAGGTAAAGCCGTGGGATTTATTCCCATCGATTCCATCTATTCTCCCATCCTAAAGGTTAACTTCAGCGTTAGCCACCAAAGGGTAAAAGAAAGAATGAATTTCGACAGGCTTATCCTCGAAATCCATTCCAATGGGGCAATGGAGCCCAAGATCGCTTTGTTTTTAGCTGCCAAGATTCTAAAAGATATGGCAGCCAAGATTTCCCTGTTCGAAACCGAGCCGGAATACATTCGCGATGTTGAGCTTGATCCTTACCTGGAAGAAAAGGAACGCATCCTCCGCATGAGTGTACGCGAAATCGAACTTACCGTTCGTGCCGCAAACTGCTTGGCCGGAGCGAAGATCGAAACTATCGGTGAACTCGTTTCCAAAACCGAAGCTGAGATGCTTAAGTTCCGCAATTTCGGTAAGAAATCCCTTGAGGAAATCATGCAAAAACTAAAAAAATACGATCTGGAACTCGGTATGGATGTTGATGGCATCTACCGGAAGATTAAAGAAGCCAGAAGCCGTGGCGTTCTTCCCGCAGAAGATGATACTGCTCCTGTTTCCGC
>DIMZ01000134.1:20783-20941 GCA_002425825.1 Cloacimonetes bacterium UBA5553
CCGCAACAACTCAGATTGATGATGACATCGACGATGATGATGATTCCGATCTGGTGATTGCAAGCACCCCCCGTAAGCCGGTTCCAGCCCCTAAAAAGAAGGTGAAAAATGCGACACAGACTTGAAGGTAGAAAATTCGGACGTGAAATGGATGCCAG
>DIMZ01000140.1:0-3622 GCA_002425825.1 Cloacimonetes bacterium UBA5553
AACCCCGTTTCCCGCTCCAAAGATTAGTGGATTTCAGCTCAAGTAGCTCAGCAGGTAGAGCACCTCCTTGGTAAGGAGGAGGTCACCGGTTCAAGTCCGGTCTTGAGCTCCATCCCTTTCTTGTGGATATTTACACAGGCATAACAGCCTTGCATATGTTGATAAAGATTTGATTTGCCGGAAGGCGAGTTGATAAAGAAACGGGGATGCGTCCCTTGATTTCTCATTTTACTAAAGCGAAATAAACACGACATGGAATGTGAATTCCAGGAGGAACAATGGCAAAAGAGAAATTCGTACGTAGCAAGCCACACGTAAACGTGGGTACGATCGGTCATATCGACCATGGCAAAACAACGCTCACCGCAGCGATTACTTTGTATCTTAGTAAGAAGGGCGGCGCCAAATTCCGTTCATTCGATAGTATTGACAATGCTCCGGAAGAAAAAGCCCGCGGTATAACCATTGCCACAGCACACGTGGAATACGAATCAGACAAGCGCCATTACGCACATGTCGATTGCCCCGGCCACGCCGACTATATCAAGAATATGATCACCGGTGCAGCCCAGATGGACGGTGCAATTCTTGTTGTTAGCGCCTATGATGGTCCTATGCCCCAGACTCGCGAGCACATTCTGCTTGCCCGTCAGGTTGGTGTTCCTGCCGTTGTTGTGTTCATGAACAAATGTGACCTTGTTGAAGATTCCGAACTTCTAGACCTTGTGGAAATGGAAGTGCGCGAGCTTCTCGACAAGTATGAATTCCCTGGCGACGAGATTCCCGTGATCCGTGGATCAGCCCTTAAGGCCCTTAATGGTGACCCTGCTGGTGAAGCACAGATTCAGGAACTTGTGGATGCAGTAGATAGCTACATTCCGCTACCCGACCGTGCAGTGGACAAACCATTCCTTATGCCTGTTGAAGACGTATTCAGCATTCCTGGCCGTGGTACAGTTGCCACCGGTCGTGTGGAACGCGGAATCATTAAGATTCAAGACAAGGTTGAGCGCGTTGGTATCCGTGAGACTGTGGAAACAACCTGCACAGGCGTGGAAATGTTCCGTAAGCTTCTCGACGAAGCCCAGGCTGGTGACAACGTTGGTTTGTTGCTTCGCGGCTTTGCCAAGACAGACGTGGAACGCGGTATGGTTCTTGCCAAACCCAAATCTATTAAACCTCATACCAAGTTCATAGGTCAAACCTACGTTCTTACCAAAGATGAAGGCGGACGTCACAAACCGTTCCAAACCGGTTATCGTCCTCAGTTCTATTTCCGTACAACCGACGTTACTGGCAGCCTCACCCTTCCCGAAGGAGTGAAGATGGTTATGCCCGGTGACAACGTTGAGATTCAAGCTGAACTTATCACTCCCATCGCTATGGAGCAGGGACTTCGCTTCGCTATTCGCGAAGGTGGTCACACCATCGGTAGCGGCGTGGTATCCTCGGTTATCGACTAATACCCGGAAGCAGAAGAATGAGAGATATCATTATACTGGCTTGTGAAGATTGCAAGAATCGTAATTACACGACTACTCGCAACAAGCGCAAGCATCCGAACAGAATGGAGCTGAAGAAGTTCTGCCCCAGCTGTAGGAAGCACACGGTACACAAGCAGCGCTAAGCGCTATTGATATGTTGCGCAGGACAGTAGTTCAACTGGTAGAGCACCGGTCTCCAAAACCGGGTGTTGCGGGTTCGATTCCTGCCTGTCCTGCCACAATCTTTTACACCCGAGCAACGGTGAAAGGCAGTATGCCTTTTGCCGCAATAATGTAAAGTGGAAACAAAGAAATGAAGTTCGAGAAGATTAGTCGTTTTTTCCGCGACGTACGCTCCGAGATGAAATGCGTAACATGGCCTAACAAGGCAGACTTAAAAGAGGGCACCATCGTTGTTATGGTAATGTCCACTATTGTTGCCATATTTTTGTCATTGATCGATTTTGGTTTTAGCAAAATCATCGAATTAGTATTCTAAGAGGATAGGANNGGTATGTGATTCATACCTATTCAGGTCATGAGAACAAAGTGAAGACCGCCATCGAAAAGGGTCTTGTCGGTACTTCTTTGGAAAAAGAGGTAGGCAGACTTCTTGTTCCTGTACGTAAATCTTTTATCATTAGAGAGGGTAAAAAGATAGAGCGGGAAAAAAAGCTGTTCACTTCCTATGTAATCATGGAAGCCGAGATGAGTTCAGAGCTGAAGAGCTACGTTCTCGGTATTGCCGGGGTTACCAGTTTCTTAGGAATCGGTAAGGATCACAAAGATCCTGCCGCATTGTCTCAGGAAGAAGTAGATAGACTACTGGGGATATCAGATCCCGATAGAGACATAAAGACCTTCTCCTTTATGCCGGGAGATATGGTAAAGGTTACCGCAGGTCCTTTTTCAGATTTTGAAGGTTTGGTGCAAAAGTCCACCGAAGACGGCAGCAAACTGGTAATAGACGTAACAGTCTTCGGACGCAGAACACCTGTGGAACTAAATGCCAATCAGGTAGAACTGATCAAGAAAATTAGTCAATAAGATAGAGGTAATAAAAAATGGCAAAACCTAAAGATGCCGTAGCAACCATTAAACTGCAACTTCCAGCAGGAAAAGCAACTCCTGCCCCGCCCGTTGGACCGGCTCTTGGTCAAGCAGGTGTGAATATACCCGAATTTTGCCGTCAGTTTAACGAGAAGACAGCCGATCAGCCCGGGATGGTGTTCCCGGTATTGATATATGTAACAAAGAACAAGTCTTTCACCTTTGAAATTAAGACCCCTCCCGCAGCAGTACTTATTAAGAAAGAAGCTGGCCTGGCAAAGGGCAGCGCAGTTCCTAATAAGACCAAAGTCGGGAAAGTTAATCAAGCTCAGCTGAAGACCATTGCTGAACTTAAAATTCAAGACATGAATTGCCATTCCCTTGAATCCGCTATGAGTATGATCGCTGGAACTGCAAGAAGCATGGGCGTTACAGTAGAAGACTGATGCTTCCAATGCAGGAGATAGTATTCATAAGGAGAGTCAATGAAACATAGTAAAAGGTACAATGTTGCCTACACGATGTTCGATCGCCAGAAGAGATTTGAACTAAGCGAAGCATTGAAGCTTATTAAGTCGTTACCGGCTTCTAAGTTTGATGAAACCGTAGAAGTTCATTTTAATCTCGGCGTAGATCCTCGTAAAGCCGATCAGCAGATTAGAAACTCACTCGTGTTACCCCACGGAACCGGAAAGGTTATGCGTGTGTTAGTTTTTGCTGAAGGTGATAAGGCAGATGAAGCCAAACAAGCAGGAGCTGATTACGTAGGCGTGGACGACATGATGGAAAAGATTTCAGGCGGTTGGTTTGATTTCGACGTCGTGATCTCCACCCCAAATTTAATGGGACGTATCGGCAAACTGGGACGTGTGTTAGGCCCAAGAGGGCTTATGCCAAACCCCAAGGTGGGAACTGTTACCATGGACGTTGCGAAAGCAGTGGAAGAGGCCAAAGGCGGAAAGGTTACTTATCGTGTAGATAAATTTGCCAATCTGCATATCCCGGCTGGTAAACTTAGCTTCGAAGAGGACAAGCTTCGGGAGAACATTAAGGCTATACTATCTGCGGTTATCAAAGAACGTCCTGCC
>DIMZ01000140.1:3636-9576 GCA_002425825.1 Cloacimonetes bacterium UBA5553
CTGCCACTTTAAAGGGTGTATTTATTCGTAGCATAACCCTATGCACAACAATGGGTCCCGGTGTCAAAATTCAGGTCGCTAGCGCAACCTTGGAAGCAAAGAGCTAAGGGAGTATAAGCATGGTTCAAAATGTTAAGTATGACATAGTAAAAGACTTGACAGCAAGATTAAGTGGCGCAAAAGCGATTGTACTGGTGGATTATAAGGGAATTATCATCGAACAAGTAAATCAATTGCGCAACCGTTTCAGAGCTAATCAAGTGGACTACTTTGTCCAGAAGAATACACTCATTAAGATCGCTCTTAATGAACTTGGTATTACCGATTTAGACACCCATTTGGTGGGTCCCACAGCCGTAGCAGTATGTAAGCTGGATGAGGTTTCTCCTGCTCGTGAGCTCATCAAGTTTTTGAAAGAAGTGATGGAAGATAAGAACTTTCCGAAGTTCAAGGTTGGATTCGTAGCCGGTCATGTTTTCAGTGCGGAAGAATTAACAGCCCTAGCAAAGCTCCCATCCCGCGAAGAATTGCTTGCGAAGGTACTAAGCGGAATGAATGCTCCGATAGCCAATTTCGTAAGCCTGAACCAAGGCATCATTCGCAAGTTCGTTTATGCGCTTGACGCAATCGTAAAAAAACAAGCTGACGCCAGCTAACAAAAATATTCATATATCCGATGGAGGAATAATGTCCGATAAAAAGCAACAAGTTATTGACCTGATCAAAGAAATGACAGTGTTGGATCTCTCTGAATTAGTAAAAGAGATGGAAGAGATATTTGGTGTATCCGCAGCAGCTCCCGTAGCAGCATTTGCCATGCCTGCCGGTGGCGCAGCCGAATCTGCAAAAGAAGAGCAGACTGAATTTGACGTTATCCTGGCTAATGCCGGCGATAAGAAGATCAACGTGATCAAGGTTGTCCGCGAAATCACCAAGCTTGGTTTGAAAGAAGCAAAAGACCTGGTTGATGGAGCACCTAAGCTCGTATCCGAAAAAGTTAGTAAAGAAGAAGCCGACTCCGTTAAGAAGAAACTTGAAGAAGCCGGCGCTACTGTCGAAGTTAAGTAATAACCTCGCAGCTATATATACGTCCAAAAAAAGTCCGCATGGACTTTTTTTGGACTAAAATAGGTTATAGAACACACATTTTATTAAGTACCAAGAAGAGCTTTATTACTAACACATTCATAGCTGTGGCGCACGAAGCGTGAGAAGAGAAATAATTAACCCCAAAACCAATAAGTTGGTTTAAGAAAACCGCAAAGGAGAGAGCTTTTGAGAAAGGTCAAAAGTTATTCCAGAATATCCGGAAGATTTGCAGAATTAGGCATTCCAGAAGTTGAAATACCCAATCTTCTGGCTATGCAAGTAGATTCCTTCAATGACTTTTTACAACGTGATATTCACCCTCAGCGCAGAGAAAAACGAGGCTTACAAGCCGTATTCGAATCCATTTTTCCACTTGAAGATAACAAGGGCAACTTCCTTTTGGAGTTCATTGAGTATAATGTGCTACAAGAAAAGTATGCCATTGAAGAGTGCCGTGAACGTAACTTATCCTATCAAGCGCCACTGAAAGCAAAGATGCGCCTGAGTGTGTTCGAGAACAACGAGGGCGTAAGAGAGCACAAAGACACCTTAGAACAAGATGTATTTTTGGGTGAAATACCCTTGGTTACCGAGCAGGGCACATTTATTGTAAACGGTGCAGAGCGCGTTATCATTTCTCAGCTTCAACGTTCTCCTGGTGTATTCTTTTCCGAAGAGAAGCATCCCAGCGGAAAGACACTTTATTCGGCAAAGGTAATACCCTACAATGGTTCTTGGCTTGAATTCGATATTGATATCCATGACGTGATGTATGTTCACATTGATAAAAGAAGAAAGCTTCCTGTAACCACTTTGCTTAGAGCTATTGGAATATCTACAAACACTGAACTGAGAAAGACATTTTACAAAAGTGAGATATTGTCTCTTAAGGAAGCGAAGAATAGACATCTGTATGCTGACATGTTCGAAGAAGGTAATCCCGAACCCATAGCTACAGCAAATGAGCAGTTAACTGACAGCCTTATAAAGTTTTTGGACGACCGCAAGGTTAAGTCTGTGGAAGTGATTGATTATAACTTCGAGATTGCGCGTAAGGTTCTGGAAAACACGTTGGCGAAAGATCCCACTACCACTCAAGACGATGCGCTAAAGAAAATCTATAGTTTGATTCGCCCTGGCGAAGATGCATCTGTAGAAACTGCCAGAGCACTGGTAGAGAGAATGTTCTTCAATGAGAAGAGATACAACCTTGGCGAAGTGGGCAGGTATAAGATTAATACCAGACTGGGGATTGATGTTGATCCCGGCACCATGACCTTGACCGTTGAGGACTTTGTACATATATTCAAGACCCTTATAAATATATATCACGATGAAGACGAAGTAGACGACATAGACAATCTAGCAAATCGCCGTGTTAGAACAGTTGGGGAGCTTTTACAAGAGCAATATGCCTCCGGTCTAGTAATGGTTGCACGCATCATACAAGAACGTATGGCGATATCCAACATAGACGAGATAACCGTTCACGATTTGGTGAATAGCAATGCCCTGATCTCTGTTGTTCAGTCTTTCTTCTTAACTGGTCAATTGTCTCAGTTCATGGAACAGACAAATCCGTTGGCTGCACTGCGTCACAAACGTGCCTTTTCCGCGCTGGGACCCGGTGGCTTAGCCAGAGATAGAGCAGGTTTTGAAGTACGTGACGTTCACTCCTCGCATTATGGTCGAGTTTGTCCGATTGAAACTCCGGAAGGGCCAAATATAGGTTTGATAGTATCTCCTGCTATCTATTCTCGAATCAATCATCTTGGTTTCATAGAAACCCCATATCGTAAGGTGATAGACGGATACGTGACTGATGAATATGAGTACTTTGATGCTGCCCAAGAGGATAAGTATATCATAGCACAATCCGACGTGCATCTGGATGATAACAGACGCATTATTGATGAGGTTATTTTTGCTCGCGAAAGGGGAGACTACATCCAGGTTGATCCTAAGCTTGTTCAGTACATGGATGTAGCGCCTCAGCAGATGGTTTCTGTTTCCGCAGCTATGATTCCTTTCCTGGAGCATGATGACGCTAACCGTGCTTTGATGGGCTCTAACATGCAACGCCAGGCTGTTCCGCTTATCAATCCTCAGGCTCCCATGGTTGGAACCGGTATGGAGAAGATTGCTGCCATGGATACATCCTGTATTGCAGTAGCTCCTTATGACGGCATTGTAACCAACGTAACCTCATCATACATAGAGCTGAAGCCCACCAATGAGAAGGATGAAGCCTTCTATCTAAGCTCTGAGAATAGAGTTCAACTAAAGAAATTTGTACGCACCAACCAGGATACTTGCAGCAACCAGAGACCTGTTGTGCGAATTGGTGATACTGTAAAGAAGGGACAGCCGATATCTGATGGAGCCTGTGTGGAAGACAATAGACTTGCTCTGGGCACAAACATGCTGGTTGCCTTCATGCCCTGGTATGGATATAACTATGAAGATGCTATTATTCTAAGCGAAAAGATAGCTCGAGAAGATACCCTAACCTCAATCTATATTGAAGAGATGGAAGTCCTGGTTCGTAATGTAAAGAATGGACGAGAGGAATTGGCATATGACATTCCCAACGTTCCTGCTCAGGCATTAAGAAATCTGGACAAAACCGGTATCATTCGCGTGGGTAGCGTTATTCAAGCAGGTGACGTAATAGTAGGCAAGGTAACGCCAAAAAGCATAGAAATAGACCCATCCCCGGAAGAGAACCTGATGCGTGCTCTATTTGGAGACCGTCCAGGAGACTTTACCAATAGTTCCTTGAAAGCAAAGCCCGGTATGGAAGGCGTAGTGATAGATGTAAAAGTATTCAGCCGCCTAGAAGAGGGCAGCGATATGGATCTGGAGAATGACGATAAGATACAGAAGCTGAAAAACGAATTNNGTAGAGGATTTCAAGGAAGAGAAGCTTAGTGCTGCACTTATCGGACAGGTAGCAAAGACCATCTGGGACGAAAAGAGCAATGCTCACTTTATCGCTCCCGGCAAAAAGATTAATAAAGAAGACATTAAACGCATAAACTTCAAGAAGCTAGATCTGGACGTAGAACTGGTAGAGAATCAAGAAGTGAACAACTACATTTATAGCAACATTGCGCTTAAGATAAAGCAGTCACTTGAGATTAGCGATAACGAGTACAAGAAGGCACGAGAACGCATTAAACATGGTGATGAGCTTCCATACGGGGTTCGTAAGATGGTTAAGGTGTATGTAGCTAAAAAAAGAAAGATAGAAGTTGGCGACAAAATGGCTGGTCGTCATGGTAACAAAGGTGTTATCTCCATTGTTGCCCCGATTGAAGACATGCCATTCCTGGAAGATGGTACTCCGGTTGATATCGTGCTAAACCCTCTGGGTGTGCCATCACGTATGAATATTGGTCAGATCATGGAGACCCATCTTGGTATGGCTGCCCGCGCATTAGGCTTTGAGGTTGAAACCCCCATATTTGACGGAGCAACCAATGAAGACATCCGTGGTGAGTTAAAGCGCGCGGGATTGGCTGAAGACGGCAAGAGCGTATTATATGACGGCAAGTCTGGCGAGCCATTCAAAGAACGCGTAACAGTTGGCGTGATTTACATGATGAAGCTAAACCACTTGGTTGCCGATAAGATGCATGCCCGTTCTACAGGCCCCTATTCCCTAATAACTCAGCAACCCCTTGGTGGTAAAGCCCAGCATGGTGGTCAGCGTTTGGGAGAAATGGAAGTTTGGGCTTTAGAAGCTTATGGAGCTGCCCATCTTCTGGAAGAAATGTTAACCATCAAGAGTGATGACGTAGATGGACGTAATAATGCCTTCAAGGCAATCACGCGTGGCGAAAACCCGCCCCCTCCCGGTGTGCCTGAGTCATTCAATGTGTTAACCAGTGAACTAAAATCTCTCGGCTTTGATATTGAATTTATCAAAGACGATGAAAACCGATAGAAGGAGACAATCGTGTTAAAAGATACCAGACGTGAAATCAGACCTAACGAATACGATGCAGTGCGCATCAAGATTGCTTCTCCTGAAACTATTATGACAGAGTGGTCTCACGGTGAGGTTACAAAGCCTGATACGCTTAACTACCGAACCTTGAAACCAGAGAAAGATGGTTTGTTCTGCGAACGCATTTTTGGTCCAGAAAGAGATTATGAATGCGCTTGCGGAAAGTATAAAAAGAAACGCTTCCAAAATACAGTTTGCGACAGATGTAGTGTATTGGTTACCACTTCCAGGGTTCGTAGAACCAGAATGGGACACATAGACCTGGCAGTACCGATTGCACATATATGGTTCGTTAAAAGTGCTCCCAGCAAGATTGGAACAATTCTGGATATGACCGTAAAGGATCTCGAAAGAGTGCTTTACTACGAATCCTATATTGTTATTGACCCAGGTGACAGCCCCTACGAGAAAATGGAACTCCTGGAAGTAGATGAATATTATGAGATTCGTGATAAGGTTGGCGACAACTTCATAGCTAAGATGGGTGCCGAGGCGATAAAAGACTTGCTGATGCGCATTAACTTGAAGAATGACGCATTAGATCTCAGAACCCGCCTGAAGTTTGAAGAGTCTGCTTTGCGTAAGCAGAAGCTGATAAACAAGCTTAAGATTGTGGATGCTTTTATAAAGAGCGGAAACAAGCCTGAACACATGATTATGGAAGCCCTACCTGTGCTACCCCCAACTTTACGCCCCTTAGTTCCTCTTGAAGGCGGTAGATTTGCCACAGCAGATTTCAATGACCTGTATCGCAGAGTTATCACCCGTAATAATCGCTTAAAAGGGCTGCTGGAAATCAGAGCTCCTGAGGTTATACTGCGCAATGAAAAACGCATGCT
>DIMZ01000139.1:0-304 GCA_002425825.1 Cloacimonetes bacterium UBA5553
ACTATTTTTTCCCAATGAGCTATACCATCTTTTTTGATCGTCATAGGATATGGGAGTAAACTTCATATCAGTTACCACATCCCTATCCCATTGCATTTCTAACAAATCCATCAGATCTGATTCTTCAACGGGTTTTAGTATCAGCCTATCAGTTTCTAATACTCTCATTGACCAGCCTCCATAAATTTATGGTACAATTCATTCATACTGAAGATAGGATATCCACTTGTTTTTACGAAATCTACGATACTAAGAATCATATCTTTGATACCTGTTCCGTTGTGCTTTAATCTATTAATAGTGT
>DIMZ01000139.1:327-3282 GCA_002425825.1 Cloacimonetes bacterium UBA5553
ATATATTATTATACTGATCGCGGGTTAGCGAGTCTTTTATCGATCTCATGTAGTGAAGATTAGGTGAGTTAAATATGAAATTCATTGGATGAAAACTGATTACCTTTATACCAGGTTGCTCGAAAAGATGGCGATACTTATTAAAACTCAAATCCAAACAATTGTACAAGTGTGTACCATCTTCAAAAAAAACCGGAAAATTAATCAACCCTGATTCGTGATAAATTGGGCGTACTCCAGGCTGAAAAACTGTGATTTGATGAGATACGTACTTGAAGTCATATTCATTACGCATGAGATGAGTTATATCGGTAAGATCGAAGGCCCTGTGACTACGAAAACCAAATGCTTCCGGAGCAAACTTTATACAGGTTTCGGCCACTTCTTTAAACGAATCTCCGTGCGAACTTGCATTCATAAAATTGGGATGTAAACCTCTCTCTATCTTGCCTTTAGCAAAGTTTTCTGCAATCACTTCAGACTCATGGGTTACAAACAGAGTTGGGGAGATATATAAGTCGTTTACAATCTCAAAGTATTCACTCATAACATCTTCAGAAGCCCAGTCAATATCCGAAGTAAACGAAAAGACAGGCTGAGTATCCCACAAGTGCTGTGAATTAGTTATCTTTATCAAAGAATCAATGTCGTGCCTTGCGGCTTGCATAATGTTGTTCATATCGTATTCCTCGTATTTCTACTTATTACCAGTTAGTTAATTCTACTTGAATTCTCTAAAATCAAATTCAGGTTTCTTCACCTCAATCGAAGAGCTTGGGTAGTTGTTGATAAACCAAGCCCAAAATGAAGTAACATCAATNNTATCACTTAGCAATTGCTCTCTTCTCTCGCGCCAGTTTTCTTTGATGTCCTTATTATCTAGATGAGCCCTCAATCTATTAACCATCCAATCAAACTGTCTTGGTAAAAAGGCATAGGTTAAACCGTACTTCAGTTCTTCTTCCTCTAGTATAGAAACTCTTCCTGCAAAGGAGTTGCAGCGGAACGAAGGCACGCCCAACAGTGCTGCTTCAGTACACATTGTTTGCCCATCGCATACTAATACTTGGGCATAATGCAAAAAATCATGCATTTCATGTGGCTCAATTGGCATTCTATATGGTTCAAATTCAGCATCAAGCGTTGCCTCCATCGTGATGAACACCTTGCCATACTCAGAAAGAGCCTTTATCAAAGACCTCTTCTGAGTTATGCTAATACCTACCGCTCCTACATCATGATGAGCCTTTAAAGCACTAAACCGTAGAATTGCATACCTGTCATTTTCGCTCAAGCCATACTTGTTCAAAACAAGTGGATTGGGTTTGTACCAATTGGGATGCAGATAGGCAAGCTCATGGTATCCCGGGTAGTATATAGCTCGTTTAAGTTGCTCAAACTCCAGCACATCGGGAGATAGAATTGTATCCGCATAAGGTGTTATAAATTTTGCTGTTATTGGCTGAGGAGCTTGGTCATCATCATCGAATAGTATCGACACAGCCTTTGTAAATTTGGCTGCATGAACTATTAGTGCCGAAGATCCGCAGGCAATATCAATACTATGTTGTTTGAGAATGGCACGCATTTTTAAGGTGTACACAAGCTGAAGCTTCAACTTATCTGCAAAGCTTGCCCCCCTATCCCCGAGACTTACATACGGTATCTGATAGTAGTTTAACAGCTGTACAATTACCGGATACGATTTGCAGGTAACTATTATATTATGCTTTTCTCTTAAAATGAAATAGAGATTTCTGAAGTAATGCACATNNACCTTAATTTTTGCTAGAATTTGTTTTATTGCCTGTAAAAGTCTGAAGCCATAAGTTGCCATTTTCATCAATAGTGGGTAATGAACACAATGGTGGCGACCATAATTCTCTAGGGATCCACCAAACTTAAGTTTATAGTCCCTAACTCCATATGGAACTCCGGGTTTCCCAGCCCCTCCAAAATCAAAGCTGGTAAATCCGTTGTTATGCCCCCATTTAAATACTTCCCAGGGGAGTATATCATTGGGATATTTGTCGTAGTGCTCTTCCGAGGCTCCGGCAAACCAATCGTATATCTTGTCTTTGAAACATAATACCATCCTTGTTCCGATTATCTCACCATCAAACAGCAAGGCAAAACATTTGGCATAGCTGTTGTCCCGATTGCTAAGGAATGCTTTACTTAACATCTCCATGGGTGGGGAAGGCAGCCTGATTCTCTTATAAAGGTTGTCCACAATGCTATGGCACTTACCTATAGACTCTTCATCAAAATCATCAATGATTTTTAGCTCTACCCCACGTTTGTATCCCCGGTTAATCTGCTTTCTTCTTGTGGCAGCCATTTCGCTGAAAAGCACATCCATTGGTTTGCTTAAATCTACCAGTATATCCAAATGCTCCTCATGCTGAAACCCACACTCGTTATATATGGGTTTGGAAAGACTGGTATCATAGTGATTTCTTATTTCGGAATAAACTACCCGTTTGCGCATCGCATCAACATAATGCAGCAACAGGTACTTCAAGGATGATGAATCAATGTATAGGGGTGATTGCATCATCACTGCTCTTCTTGTAAGCACAGTGTTAAAGCCCCGAGCTACCGTTTGAACTGCGCCAGATAGCATTGCCTGAATCTCTCCGCTACTATCTAAGGCGAAATAGGCAAATGGCTCATGATTAGGGGTGTCACTATATACATCAAACATATATGGCGTATGAAATATTGTAGCTAGACAATGAGCATCTACAAACTCTTGCCACTTATGTCTATCTATCTTGCTATGATTTACTATTTTCACAAATTATCCAATTGTTTGTTGCTGGTATCCTCAAGTCGCTTTTATTGTATCGTCACTCTTGCATATAGCTTCATCACCCAATAATACAAATCTCGCACCGTGTGACTTAAGCAATTCTATCATTTTTTTGTAGCTCTCTTTATATCCAGGATAAT
>DIMZ01000138.1:0-3397 GCA_002425825.1 Cloacimonetes bacterium UBA5553
AATATCGCTCATGGGTGCGTTAATCATCTGCACATCAGTTCTTTTGCAGCCATGTGGGCACATGTTGGTATTTATTATCAGAACCCCACCTTCTCGTACATGAGGGCCAAATTTGTCTATGGATGGTTGGTTTAAGGCAACTAAGATATCGGGATAGCTTACTATTGGTGAAGCAATGGGTTCATCTGAAACCACGGTGGAAACATTCGCCGTACCACCACGCATTTCTGGACCATATGAAGGTAGCCATGACACATTCTTGCCTTCTTTCATTCCTGCTTTGGCGATGAATTTGCCAATGGTTAACACACCTTGTCCACCAAATCCGGCACAAATAAGTTCAGCTTTCATTATTCTACTCCTTCACCTTTGTCGCGCAGGCATCCAATTTTAAAGAAAGGCAGCATATTCTCTTTTGCCCAATCTCTGGACTTTATAGGGTCTATTCCCCAGTTGGTAGGGCAGGTGCTGATAAGTTCCACAAAAGTGAAGCCACGGCCTTCTTTGTTATATTGGATAGCTTTGCTAACANNAGTAAGGTGCTATCAGGGTGGCAAGCAGTTCGCTTACACGAATTGGAAAGCCGATGTCACTGGTATCTCTGCCATAAGGGCTGGTGCTCGTTTTCATGTTGGGCAGGGTTGTGGGTGCCATTTGACCACCTGTCATGCCATAAATAGCGTTATTAACAAAGAACACGCTAATATGTTCACCGCGATTAGCAGCATGAACTATCTCAGCAGTACCGATGGCGGCTAAGTCTCCATCACCTTGATAGGTGAATACATTCATGTCGGGACGGGCACGCTTCATGCCGGTTGCAACGGCTGGAGCACGACCATGGGCGGCTTGCGCCATGTCGAAATTAAAGAACTTGTAGGCAAAAACAGAGCAGCCAACTGGGGCAACACCTGTCATTTGGTTCGTTAAACCAAATTCTTCCACTGCTTCTGCTATCAAACGGTGAGCAACGCCATGCAGGCAGCCTGGGCAGTAAGTGAAGGGAGTCTTGGTTAATGAATCGGGACGTTTTGCTATAATTTCCATTGGGTTACCTCCTTACTTAAAACAAGCTTCAAGCTTGGCTTTGATCTCTGCGGGTGTGAATACTATGCCGCCAACTTTGCCCCAGAAATCAACCGGGACTTTTCCTTCTACAGCTATCTTTACGTCATCAAGCATCTGACCTGTGTTCAGTTCAAATACATACACTTTTTTCACTTTCTTGCCTATAGCGTTTTTTACGGCTTCAGTGGGATATGGCCAAACGGTGATGGGACGAATAAGTCCCACGCTTTTGCCTTCGGCTTTCAGCTCATTGATGGCAGACTTTACTATACGACTGGAAGTACCCCAGGCTACGCAGAGGATTTCATTGTCCTCCGACACATTGTAGCTTTCATAACGGGTTTCTTTTTCCTCTATAACAGCATACTTGGCATAAAGGTCGTTAACGTGCTTCTCCAGAACGTAGGGATCAATTTCCAGTGAGTTAATCTCGTGATGATGCTTCTTGTCGCCATCTTCATTGGGGCAAATGCACCATGAATTATGTTGCTTACCCAGTTCTTCCATTTCCTCAGGAGTCTTGGGAGCTTTGAATTCCACAGGCTCCATCATTTGTCCCAGCATACCATCGGCAAGAATCATTACTGGAGTGCGGTATTTATCGGCAAGATCAAAAGCTTCGCTTGCCATATCGGCAAATTCCTGAACAGAATTTGGTGCAAGCACTATAGTGCGATAATCACCATGTCCACCGCCCTTGGTTGCTTGGAAATAGTCACCTTGAGCAGGCTGGATATCACCAAGACCGGGACCGCCACGCTGCACATTAACCACAACGCAGGGAAGCTCTGCTCCGGCAAGGTAAGAAATCCCTTCCATCTTTAAAGATATTCCGGGGGAAGATGATGAAGTCATAACTCTCTTGCCCGAACCTGATGCTCCATAAACCATATTGATGGCAGAAACTTCGCTTTCGGCCTGGAGGAAGCATCCCCCCACCTTCGGCATCATCTTTGCCATGTATTCTATCAATTCACTTTGGGGGGTGATGGGATAGGCAAAATACAATCTGCAACCGCTTCGGATAGCAGCTTCGGCTACGGCTTCGTTACCTTTCATTAATATTTTGGACATCTCCACCTCACTTTTCGATTGTAATTGCCACATCGGGGCAAGTTACATAACACATCTTGCAGGCAATGCATTTTTCCTGCTCAAAACATTCGGCGTAATTATAGCCCTTGGCATTGATGTTTTCCGAGAAGCGGATAATCTTCTTCGGGCAAGCAGCAATACAAAGACCACAGCCTTTACAATAGTTTGGGTCAACCGTCATTCTTGGCATGGTTGCACTCCTCTCTTCGTTATTTTTCAACCTCTGTGATAAAGCTTTTTCTTCCTCTATTCTGTCAAACATTTTCTTTTAGCGTGTTCAGCCCATTTGCATAAAACCGACATCATTGCAGCAAGATAATGCCCAAAAACAGCCTTAAGCTGTGTTGTGTGCAAGTTACTGTATGGCAACGCAATACTGTAAAAATGGCGATTTTTTGCTTGACAAATCATCCTGTGAAAATCAGTGTCGCCATCATCAACAAACCTTAGGAAAAGTATGAAGAAACAAAGTAAGAAACTTCTTGCCACGTTTCTGGGATTCCAGTTGCTCTTTGTAGCACCCATAATTGCAGAATCGGTGACAAGCCAACCGAATGATTTTATCGCTCAAGCGCAAAGCGAATTGGTGATAGATTCATTACACACTCAAGAACCCCCGGGAGCACCACCTGGCGAAACCATGGTTGCAACGTATTACTCAAAGAAATTCCATGGGCGCAAGACGGCAAGTGGCGAGCCTTACGATCACAATGGCCTTACCTGCGCACACAAAGACCTCCCCTTTCAAACCATCCTCAAAGTTACCAATCCCAAGACCGGCCAATCCGTAACCGTTCGCGTTAATGATCGCGGTCCTTTTACACGTGGTAGAGACCTTGATTTATCCTATGCAGCCGCCAAAGAGATAGGCATGTTGCGTGCAGGTGTGATACCCGTGGAAGTAACAATCATCCCAGAGGAAAGCACAGAGCCAAATTTAGCACAGCGATAAGCTGATATCCATCCTTATTCACAGGATTGGTTGAATAAATATAGGTATCATGAAAAAAACATCCAGGCTTTTACCAATAAAGCTATCAAAAAAGGTAGAACAAGCACTGGTGGAAGGTAGTGCCGTGTTGGCACTTGAATCCACCGTGCTTACCCACGGCTTGCCTTACCCAAACAATTTTGAAGTATTGTCCATCTTAGAAGAGCTATCCAGAGATAGTGGGGCAGAGCCTGCCACTATTATCGTGCTGGATGGCGTAGCTCACATTGGGATGGATACTGA
>DIMZ01000138.1:3459-3647 GCA_002425825.1 Cloacimonetes bacterium UBA5553
GTATCCGCTACCATGCTCCTGGCTCATTATGCAGGCATAAAAGTATTTGCCACAGGCGGTATTGGCGGAGTGCATCGCGGATGGGAAAACACACTTGATATCTCCAGCGACTTAAAAGCCTTGTCCGAGATACCAGTAATAGTGGTATCGGCTGGATGCAAAGCCATCTTGGATATAGCTGCCACCAT
>DIMZ01000138.1:3697-5346 GCA_002425825.1 Cloacimonetes bacterium UBA5553
CCACCATGGAATATCTGGAAAGCTCCGGAGTGCCCGTATTAGGTTGGCAAACAAACTCCTTCCCCGCTTTCTACTCAGTTTCATCGGGAATAAGCATAGACCGGGTGGATTCCGCGGCACAGTTGGCAGCAATATATAAGGCTATGATGGCAGTTGATAGTAAACCCAGCGGAATACTACTTGCCAATCCGGTGCCGGAACAGGATGAGATTCCCTCAAGCTTAATAAATACCCACATCGAAAAAGCCATTGCTACCGCTGCTGATAAAGGCATAAAAGGCAAAGAGCTTACTCCATTTTTGCTTTCATATTTATCCCAATCAACCAAAGGGGAATCCGTAAAAACCAATCTATCATTACTTAAGAACAACGTTCGCATCGGCGCACTGATCGCCAGGGAGCTAATATGAAGATTTATATTTCTATCGATATGGAAGGAATGCCAGGAACCTATAACTGGGATCAGGAAAAAACCAACCGTCCTGCTGTCCGCAAGGCTATGCAAGACCACGTTACAACCTGTTTACAGGCTATTCTTAATAGCAGACAAGCTGGGCAAATTAACGAGATTTGCATAGCTGATTCTCACTCCGGTGGCGATAACCTGGATTATGACATCACTTCCATGGATAAACGCATAAGCTTAGTTAGCGGTGGCCCACGTCCTGCCTATATGATGCCGGCTTTTGATAGTAGCTATAGCATGGTGTTTTTACTGGGCTACCACGCTGGTACTGGGGCTTTAAAGGCAAACATGGATCACACTTATTCCAATAGCCGCATTCAAAAGATATGGATAAATGGCATGCGTATGAATGAAGCTCTTATTAATGCTGCCTACGCCGGTTATCACCAAGTGCCAGTGGCATTGATCAGCGGAGATAAAGCCCTGCAGGAAGAGATGACCCAGCCCATGCCCTGGCTGGAGTTTGTATGCACCAAAGAGGCTGTGGCTAAGTTCGCTGCCAAGAACTATTCGCCCTTGCAGGTGAATCCACTGCTGATAGCAGCGGTTAACAGGTCATTATTTAAGAGCGATATTCCGCTATATACTTTTGATAGTCCCATTACCCTAAAAATAGAATTCCACTCTACTGCAATGGCAGATGTTGCCTGCCTGATGCCCCATACCAAGCGCTTGGATGGAAGGACAGTTGAGTACACCGATAGTGACTACGGAGTTATCTTTGAAGCCATAATGGCTTTGGTCACCCTTGCCTCCACGGCATCTATATAGCCCCTTCATGCTTGCTTGTTTGCTGATAAGGCTAGCATAGCTCATCCTTGAACGAATTACTAATGNNATGCGTATTTCTACCGTAATTCCTTAAAGCTACTTTGCCGCTATCCTTTGTCGATTACAGGTTGGTAGCAAGGAAGAAGCAGGGAAGCATCCTGTTAACGGGATAATATTATCCTCTCTTATCTACATACTCTTTTCACCTTTATATTCTGGTAAATAATCACTCTATTGCCATCAAAGGGTTATGTTCTGGTGATGCCTATACCTATGCTTACGCTAGCACTCCACTCCAAACCATTGAGAGTCACTCATCCACTCTATATTAATGTGTAGTAGAGCATTGTGGTAAAACTTCTGTCGTTCCCGCGGAGGCGGGATTCCAGACCAATGCTGCATTAATGTGTAG
>DIMZ01000138.1:5413-8987 GCA_002425825.1 Cloacimonetes bacterium UBA5553
GTAGCAGAGCATTGTGGCAAAAGCCCATGTATTATCTGCATGAAAGCCATAATAAACGTCGAGCTGCACATTATTAAGAAATAGCTTGACAAAAAGTGAAGAATATTAAGAATGGCATTGACATTATTAAGGAGGCTTAAGATGAATTTAACATCTTGCCCAATTTGCAAGCATGAGCTGAAGATAAAGGAAGTAAGTTGCGAAAGATGCAAAGTTACCTATCGGGGTGATTTTGAAGGCAGTTGGTTGGCGGCTTTCAGCGAAAGTCAGCTTGAATTTATAAAGCTGTTTCTGTTAGTTCAGGGAAACTTGAAAGAATTGCAGAATCAGCTTGGCATATCGTATCCCACCGTTAAGAGCAGGTTGGCGGACATAATCCGCATTATCACCAAGAAAGAACCCACCGGAGACAAAGTAAGCGATGTACTTGCCGATCTGGAAGAGGGTTTTATCAGCGTGGAAGAAGCCATAAACATGATTAACAAAAGGAGACAAAAATGAGTAGAATGAAGCTACAACAGATTCTTGATTACAAGATAGTAAGCAAGATCACAATCGAAAACAATCTCGCTCCGCTAAGCATTGAAGCCTCTCCCCACGGAAAGGTTGAGTTGGTGGGCGAGCTGGACTTAGTGGAACCCTTTGAGGAGTTTAACTGGGAAGACTGCATAAGCACAAATTATATCAATGGCCTAGTTGAGATTGTCTTGGACGAAGTGGAAGGCATGGAGCGAAGATTTCTTAGCCCCAACCGTTCGTTTATCAAGATACTTGTTCCCGCGGACTTGGTGGTGGAGGTAGAGATGGAAAATCTTCCCGTAAGCTTTTCCGAAGTACACAACACCCTGGTGGTGAGCAGTGAGAATGCAGCAATCAGAATTCATGAATGTAATGGCAGCAAGAAGATAAGCAACGAGAATGGCCCCATCAGCATCAAGAACTGCGAGGGAGACCTGGTAATCGAAGTGGAAAATGGTCCTTTATCTGCTGAGATGGTAGGAGGCGCGAAGCTGGAAGTTAAGTCAGAAAATGGTCCCGTTAAGATTAGGGAAGCATGCTTTCCTGAGGTAAACATAGAGAGCGAGAATGGAGTAATATCCTTTGAAACGCTGTTTGTAGAAGATGCACGGATATACCTAAAGACAGAAAATGGGATGGTACATTTTGTGTTGCCGGATGATATGGACTATGAGATTCGTGCTACTACCGAGACTGGTAGAATAAAATCACGTTTGCCACAGGCGGTTGTGGAAGATGGGGATGAATGTGTTATTGTTAAAGGTAACGGCAGCAGTAAGATAACTATTACCACCGAGAATGGCATGATAAAGATTGGAGAGGGCGAAAAGGTAAACCTGGAATTCCTGAAAGCCAAGCTTGATCTGTTAAAAGATAGCCTCGGCAAAGTAGCAAGCAGTGAAGATATGGAGAAAGTATATGGTCTCTATAACAACGTTAGTGAGTATGTAAGCAACCGGATTGCCAATGTAAAAGAAGCCGGAGTGAAAGAAAGCATTAGTGAGCAATTGGAGAAGATAAAGCAGTTGCTTGAGGAATTCGATTATCGTGAAGCTACCGAAAAGACAATCGCATCGGTGGAAGAACTTGCCAATAAGATACATGGTGAGCTGCAAAAGAACCTTGATAAGCTTGGACAGCGTGTTCATGAAAGCGTGCAGGTTAGCTCCGGTAAACACAGCTTTAAGCTTGATGGCTTGGGAGACTACATAAACAAAGTTATCAACTCGCCTTTGATTAAGCCCTATCTGGGGGGAGAGATGAAGGCGAAAGAGAAAGATGAAGTGGCAGACAGAAGCAGACTAAAGATATTGGAAATGTTGGAAGCGGGAAAGATTAGCTCCGAAGAGGCAGAGCGACTACTAAAAGCAATTGCTAAGGATTAAGAAGAGCAATCTAGCATAAATGAATAGCGGATGGAACGAAAGCATTCCATCCGCTGGTTTTATACTAAAGAGAAATCATAAGGGTAAGGAAACACGCTTGCCTGTTTTGGCAGAGCGGTAGATGGCTTGGATTATCTCTACAGATTTGCGGCCATCGCGACCATCTGTGGCTGGGACACCTTTATTGAGAAGCACATCCACAACGTTACGGTAATATGGGTTATGTCCGAAGCCATACACATTCGGTGGGGAGTAGTTTGTGTCCAGGGCGATTTTGTCATCATCATCGTAGTCTTCAAATTCCCATTTTTCAATTTTGTTAACAGCCACACCGCCAACTTTCACCGTGCCTTTTTCGCCGATAATGGTGATAGAGCCTTCAAAGTTTTTGGGATAAGTTAGCATAGTAACATTCAGGGTAGCTATGATACCGCTACGAAAGTGTAGAATGGCGCAACCTGTGTCTTCGGCTTCAATGCGGCGTGCCTGGGTGGCTGTGTATGCCATAACGCTGTCCACATTTCCAAGTAACCAGTAGATGGCATCAACGTAGTGACTGGCTTGATTCATAAATGCTCCACCGTCAAATTCCCAGGTACCACGCCATTTTTCGGCATCGTAATACGCTTGGGGGCGTTGCCAGAAAACATTTGATTGGGCAATAAAGATACGACCGAAACGGTCTTTATCTATAGCACGTTTTAGTAGTTGCATGGTTGAATTGAGGCGGTTTTGTTTAACAACAAAAAGCTTAACCTTATTGGCATCGCAGGCTTTAATAAGCTTGTCTGCGCCTTCGATGTTTATCGCCATGGGTTTCTCGGTTAACACGTTAATCTTATGATTGGCAACGTCGATACCCATTTGAGGATGCATGCCGCTGGGGGTGCAGATAGATACAGCATCAAGGTTTTCTTTTTCCAACATCTCGATATAATCTGTGTAAAGGCTTTTTATGCCATATTGTTCCGAAACAGCTTGAAGCTTTTCGGGAAGAATATCCGCAGCAGCTACGAAGTCTGCTTCCGGGATCTGCGACACTGCATCTAAGTGGTTTTTAGATATCCGGCCACAGCCGATTATACCTAAACGAACTTTTTTCATCTTGTGACTCCTTATATCAATTGACTGAATCTATGTACCAATCACACATCTCTGTTATCGATTGCTCGATGCTTTGCTTTTGAACGAAACCTGCAGACCGAATCTTCTCTGCCGTAAAGTGGGTGGCTGTGCCAAACTTACGCATACGGTCACTATTTACAGGTAAATCAATAGATAGTAACTTGCACGGTATGTCAAACACAAATCCGATAGCAATAGCTAGGCTAAGGGGAACTTTAAATTTTGGCATGCTGAAGCCTTGGTTGTTGGCTATTAACTGCATAAGTTCGCTAAGAGTAATATATGGCTCATCGATGCAGTTGAAGTGCTCATATCCGGGCTTAATCTGAGTTATGGCAAAGCGAATCATATCGATTACTGTAGTAAGCGATACTATGCTCTTTATGTGCTTACCATTGCCTATGGTTAGCCAGGGTCTTTTATGAAGCATGGTTAGAAGGTTATATACATTTGCGTAGTTATTAGGGCCATAGATAACAGTTGGGCGTAGAACTATCAGTTCACGAAGCGGGTTACGCTGTTGCCAGCCTTTGCAGAGCAGTTCT
>DIMZ01000138.1:9071-15580 GCA_002425825.1 Cloacimonetes bacterium UBA5553
GATCGGCAAAGTCTAACAATGTGCGGGTGCCATACTTATTGTGACTGAAGTACTCGCTTCTTTTGATGCCAAAATCGTGCTTGGATGCAGCGCAGTGGATAATTAGCTCAATATTGGAGCTGTGCTTATGTATAAATGCTGTGTTTACACTATTTAAGTCCTTGGGATTTCTGATATCACCAAGCATTGACTCAGGGTGTTTTTCAGCATCACAATGTTCGCTTAGGTCTATGCCAATTACGATGTGTCCGTCATTTTGTAGCTCCCACATTAGTTTGGAGCCGACAAATCCATTACTTCCGGTAACAAGAATATTCATTTAGTTATCCTCTATCTAATGGGTTTCCACATACCGAAGTTTTTGTTTATCAGGAAGTTTTTGAAGGCTATGGCAGAAGAATATATCATCGCCACAAAATAACTTGGGATACCCGTTAAGGGGATGCGTTTTCCCATCGATTGCGAGACAAGGCCAAGCGTGCCAAGCAAGTAAAAAACAACCTGCATTACAAGAACTAGTATATAGAACCATGTATGCGTTAACAAAGCTGAAGAGACGAATCCTGTCAATACAAAAACAAAGAACAGCCAGCGTAAAAGCTTATGTGATACAAGTAGAAAGCTTATCGCAGGGAAATGGAAGGGGTTCAAGAGAACAGCATTTCTTCGTAGGGCAAACCATTCTTGACTAATAATGCGAATCTTGCGGGAAACCTCTTCAGAGGCTTTTTGGGTTTCTTCCTCGCTAACAGTAGCAAGCGGTTCATAGGCTGCCAGGAAGCCGTGTTTTAAAACAATCAGGGTACGCTCAAAGTCATCTACACTTTGCGGGTCAATTTCAGTAAACAAGTCTCTTTTTATTAAGAATATTGAGCCATTAGCACCAATGCTGGTTTTAAATCGGCTATCCATTTGTTTTAGAAAAGATTCGTATCGCCAGTATAGCCCCTCGCCAGATTGCATATCTCCTTTCTTATGCAGACGCAATTCGCCAGATACCAAGCCAATTCTTGTGTCAGACTGCATTCTTGCTACCAGCTTGGTTACAGCATCTGTAGCAAACATGCTGTTTGCATCGGTGGAAAGGACATAGTCACAATTCAAGAATGGGAGCACCATGTTGTGCGCTGATTGCTTACCGCGGCGTGGTTTTTGGATAATTAACTCTATGTTACAGTCTGTATAACGGCTCACAATATCGCTTGTAGCATCAGTCGAATCATCTGATATCACAATCATCTTAATCTTATCTTTGGGGTAATCTAATGCAAGAAAGGACTCAATTTTCTCCCCTATTGCCTTTTCCTCGTTATAGGCTGCGCACAACACAATTATTGATGGTAATTGCTTTGGTTCGGGAATCACTGGCTTGGGTTTACATAAATTGATTATGTACAACAGCATGCCATAGCCCACTAAGTGATAAGCAAGAGCTAACCACGAAATCCAAAAGATGATCTGAATAGTCATTTATTTACCTCTGTTAGTTTCAAACAGACTCTGATAAGCATTTAAGAGTGTATTTTGTTGAGATTCCCAACTATAATTATCCTGAACCAGTTTACGGCCAGCTTGCCCCATTCTGATAGCGTCTTGTGGGTCTAATAACAGCCCCGATATAGCGTTAGATATAGCTGACACATCCTCAGGATTAACACAAACTCCGCAGCCCTGCTGTTGGATGGTACTATTATACACGGGGAAGTCTGAGACAAGCACGCAAGTTGCTCCCGCCATATATTCGAAAACCTTTGTAGAAAGGCTGTTAATGTGGTTTGGTTCCGGCTTGAAAAGCATAACACCTATTAATGAGGATGAAATCAGGTTAACAGCTTCGTTTCTATTTATGTAACCGTACTCTTTCACTTTTGCCCAGGAAGGTAATTTGGTCAGCTCATCTCGGTAAGTGCTTGGCTCATAAGCACCAGCAAGATGCAGAGTGCAATCTATGCTTTCCAAGGCTTTTAACAGCTGGGTTATCCCTCTTTTCTCGGTAATGTTTCCAACATAGCATACACTCGCAGGCTGCTTATCTTGATCTTCTGATAATGCTGTAGCCCACTCGCTCTTCAGAGGGTAGTTACATACCACATACGTATTTGGGTTTATAGCTATAAATCGCTTGGCATGATGGTCGGTTACGGTAACAACAGCATCTAATCTTCTGGTAACGAAGCTCTCCAATCTGCTTATAGTTTCTGACATTAGCCACCTTGACCACTTAGGTAGATAGTCCTTGTGAAGAATATCGTCTCTATAGCACTCATGGGCATCGTAAACAACTTTTGCTCTTGTAACAAGCTTTAATAGCAAGCCAACGGGTAACAACTCAGGATCATGAAAGTGGTATATGTCCGAGCCTTTGGCCATAGCAGCAAATAGCAGTTTTACCGGTGCAATCAGCATGCGCGTCAGGCGGCTTGAGAAATGCCCTAAATCCTGAATTGCAACACCTGACTTATACTCGTGTCCCTTACCATCGGCTACAATGAGATGAACCTTGTAACCGGCCTTGGCAAGGCTGATGCATTCTTTATAAAATACGCGAACATCATCGCGAATATGCACAGTGCTTAAGTGACAAACGCTTTTACTTGTTTTATCCATGCAAGCAATCCTTATAGAGACTCACAGTCCGATTGGCAACGCTATCTAATGAAAACTTACTAAAGGCGTATTTCCTAAGCGACTCTGCATTGTACTGATTCCACTTACTTAGTATTAGCATTATGCCTTTAGTAAGAGCATCTACGTCATTTGGCTTTACTAATATGCCAACTTCTTCGCTAATGATATCTTCAGCACCGCCATTATAAGTGCTTAACACGGGTAGTCCAGCAGCAAGGGCTTCTACCATCACAATGCCAAAACTCTCGATGAAACTGGGGTGAATCATAAAGTCATGCTGGCTCATTAGTGAAGCTACTTCATCGGCTTTCTTCTCGCCATGAAACTTAACATGGTTATCAATTCTCAAGCTTTCGCACATTGCCTCAAGACTATTTCTTTCAATGCCATCGCCTACAATACCCAAATCTATGTTTATACCTCTTTGCTTCAACCTGGCTATTGCTTGCAGCAAGATATGTACCCCTTTATGTTTAACGAGGTATCCTACATATATTGCTCTTTGGGGAGCAGGTCTATTTTCCTTCAGTGAAAACCGGCTAAAGTCTACACCATTGGGAATTACAACTATATTACTTGGCCTGTTTGTAAACTCATTTATGATGCCTTCGCTAAAGCTGGATACACAAATCACACGTGCCGCCTTCTGGTACGCATACAGCATTTGCTTTCCAATAAATGGCTTCTTCAGAAAATCGCGAAGCTTAGCTTGATGCTCAGTTATAACCAATGGTATCCCTGTTTGGCGCGAAACATATGCAGCGGCAATCCCATCAGGAGTAGCGAAATTGGCATGTAATATGTCTGGATTCCACTCTTTGATAAGCCTGTTCACGCTTCTACGAATCAACCAGTATTCAAGCGTAGGGATAAGAGCTTGCATGATATTTCTTGGGATCATTATAAAACGTGGCCTGATAACGCTTATCTGTCTGTTCCCAATCATCACCACTTCTTCTTTCGGAAGCTTGATTCCTTGTCTTTTACGCCATGAACTTAAAAAGAAAGGTACTGGTGCCACTACTATCACTTCAATTTCAGCAGGATACGCAGCAATGTTCTTAAGCACAAAGTTACCTTTATTGGGTTCTACAGGATTGGGAAAGATACTGTTAATAAATAAAACCTTCACCTAAGTACCACTTCTTTGGCTTTCGTTAGTATTTCTTTCGTCATATCCACTAATTGCTCGAGGTCTCCTCTGCGCAAGATAAGCTGCTTGTAGCTCTGATCTTTGTTAGTGCCAAAATACCACAACATCAACACAATTAGCCACAGTGGATAAACAATGGACGAACTGATTGCAGCACCAAGCATGCCAATGCGTGGGATTAGGAAATAAGCAATAATGGTCTTTGCTGCTGTGCAAACTGCAGGTGCTAACACAGTGAACATAGGAAAGCCCTTGCTCCAAAGAAAGGTGTTAAACAATCCCCCCAGAGTTATGCCGAGAATAGCCGGGCTAAGGTAGAGGAATATGTAATACGCATCAATATATTCAGTTGAATAAAGCAACTTTATAACAGGCAGTCCAATCACTGCCATTCCTAATATGCAGACTATATCGAACAGCAGCATCACTACAAACACTTTGCGAAGAATCAACAAAGAAGCATTATCATTGCTAATAGCAGAAAACTTGTTGAGTAGCACAACACCAATCATCCCAGCAGTCATATTTACCATATCCAAGAAGTTTATGGCCAATGTATATACGCCCAACTGTGCGAAATCACCCAAATGCTTTAGAAGAATTACATCCACTCTAATCATCAGAATCATCATGTATTCAGAAAGAAATGCCTTGTAGCCCAAAGAATAAGACTTGGATATGACCTTACGATCCCAGGCAAAGCGATACTTCAGCTTACTCACAATCCTAAAATGTAGATAAAGGCATACCAAAGCCATAATCGAAACATTTATCAAGTAGCTCCCTTCCATCCGGTAGTGAAGGGGGAGCAACCAAAACACGGGGATAATTACCAACATAAAGACTATGGATGGCAGAGTTAAGCTTAGAGCATAGTCCCCTACATGGTTTAATCCAATTAGTATAAATCGCTGCCTTGTGTATAATTGAAAAAGTGCAATATATGCAGCTAAAGCAAGTAGAATCCTGCCAGAATACCCACTGGCTTTGTCCCCGAACATCAAGAAGCCAAGTGAATGCATTAACAAGCCTGCTACAATGATGCTAATACCAAAGAAAACCAAAGTAAAGCTATACAAAACATTAGGATTTGCTTTGTCATGCTGAAGGCTGTAAACAAATGACTTTGAGATACCCAAATCAAGCAGCATCCAAACAATAGAATTTATGGTGAATAGATAAACATACATACCCCTAAGTTCGGGACCGAGGTATCTTGCAAGAAACCAGTTTATTACAAAAGCCGCTGCCATGGTAACAACTTGCCCGCTGGTTGTGAATGCTATGCTTTTCTTTAGGTTTATCTCGCTCATGTCTCTATAATTGATACAACTGAGTTAACTGGTCAGTGCCACTCTTGCTCTCGAAAGCAAGGATTTGCTGGTGTTCACAATAGCGATTCCAGCAACTACGAAGAGCACGCCCACTAACTGAACCCAAGATAAAGTTTCTTTTAATAACAGGTACGCAAGCAGGTATGCAATTACTGGCTTTAAAAAGAAGTATGTAGAAGCTGTGCCGGCTTTTATCCGTTTCATACCTTGAAAGTACAGCAAATATGCTATACCGGTAATCACACATCCCAAGTAGCTCATAAGAATTATATTGCGAGCTGATAAATGAAAGATTAGCTGGTTTCCTACTGCCAGGTTAATAGCCATAAGACACAATCCACCAACCAAAAATGAGATTGAATTAGTGAATGTGTTTCCATACTTAGAAACTGCTGATTTGGTTAACACCGTCCAAACACCAAAACTAATGGCTGCCAAAACTGCAAACACAATACCGAGTTTTACACTAGCGAAAGCATCGTTAGCAAAGTCATGCTCATAAAAGATTATTATTAATAAACCGACTATGCCTAGCACCATGCTTGCAATTTGCGTTTTACTGAGCTTCTCTTTTATTAGCAAGGCAGCAAAGAAGCTAACAAACACAGGATTAATACTGATTATTACTGCGCTCAATGACGCCTTGCCATAATATATGGATAATTGTAAAAGCAGCATACTGACACACACGTTCAGGATACCCAAACTTCCTATGTGCAGTATGCTGCTTAGTTTTAAGTCTAACTTATCTGCCCTTACTTTGCTTATAGCGAATGGTAACAGCACCAAACCACCTATCACAAATCTCCAAGCAGTTAAGGTGAAGGGATCTATCCCAACCCCAACCAGCTTTCCTGTGATCTCCAGGCTTGACCATATTACGATCGCGAATAGGCAGAGCAAATGACTTCGTAAGTTCAAATTACTTCATTAGAACCATTTTTTTAGTGCTGCTGTAGCTTCCAGACTTTAAGCGGAAGAAATACACACCGCTGCCTACAGCTTTACCATAACCATCAGTTCCGTTCCAGTTAAGTGTGGTAACTCCTTGATTTGCCATTGGCATATCAAAGTTCTTAACAATCTGTCCCTTTTGGTTATAGATGGTAATTGTAGCTGGGGCAGCTTTGTCAAGGGAGAAGCTGATATTGGTATTAGGATTAAATGGATTGGGGTAGTTACCTATCAGGTTTGCTCCTGCAGCCACCATAACTTCATCTTCGTTTGATACTGGAGGATTGAAGTCTGCCAGCATGCGGGGTGTGATCTGAGCAGTTGATTGGAAGTGGGCAACAATACCGCGAAGGTTAAAGTTTCCGGTATGAAGAGCTGTTCCAATGTAATCTGCATCCCAGAAGGTTGTACGGAAGGTCATGGAACCGGTTGCGTCGCTA
>DIMZ01000172.1:0-2268 GCA_002425825.1 Cloacimonetes bacterium UBA5553
ATGCCCCTCCCAATTACCAGGTGGGTAAGATGTATTATGCCATTGAAGCATTGACCATGTATTTGTGCCTTCAAAATCCTCATAATATCCTGTAGGAAAATAATATGATTCACTAATAATTGAGCTAGGATTCTAACCACTTTTATAAGCCTTAGCTTTTATGGTAGATGTTGCACTAATGTTAAAGGGGCCTGTATAAAGCAAAGAGTTTTCAGTCGGGTCTGAATCATTATTTGTGTACCGTATATCTGCTCCAGTAGTTGTGCAACTCATATATACTGTCTGGGCAGTACCGTATGTGCCACCATTAGGATATATAGTCGGATCTGAAACAGTCTGCATAATGTTTATGCTATACAACGCAGTTGACGTGAGGCTGGGAGTCCAGCCGCTTTTATATGCCTTTGCTTTTATAGTTGTTGAGGTTGTTACATTAATCGGCTCAGTATATTGCGTAGATTCATCGTTTGGTTCACTGCCGTTTATTGTATATCTAATCTGGGCTCCATTTGTTAAGCATAATATTGAAACTAATTGTGTTGAGCTATATGATCCAGCTGGGGGATTAAATGTTGGAGTTGATACGGTTTGATCAATTACAAAATTTGCGGTAGTTGTCGGACTTGGGCTCCATCCACTTTTGTACGCCTTAGCTTTAACAATAACCGATGTCGCAACATTGATTGTTGTTGAATACAAAGCAGATGATTGCGTTGGTTCTGAACCATCCATTGTATATCTTATTTGTGCACCTACCGTAGAACAACTAATTGATATATTCTGGGGAGCATTGTAAACTCCTCCATTAGGAACTATGATAGGTGCTGAGACAAATTGGCCAACCTCAATAGACACTGGGATAATTACACTCCCCCCATTCGATGTTACTGATAAATTTGCAGAATACTGTCCTATACCTAAACCTAAGCGATCAGCAAAAACTGTAATCTCATCTGTTTCAGTTGTAGTAGTTCCAGTTAAAGGAATTGCTGTCAACCAAGGTTGGTTACTACTAGCTTGCCACGTTAAAACATTATCCCCGCTATTATTGACTAGCATTTGAATTTGAGTTTCAGCTAATCCAAAATTAATTGAAGCAATATTTAATACCAAATGAGCTGGTTGGGCAGTGTGCATGGAAAAGTCGACTGTCTTATGCAAGTTTGATTCAATGATTACGGTAGACTGTTCTGTAACATAACCGGACTTAGATGCAGTGATCGTATATGTGCCTGATTCTAAGTCGTTAAAAGAATAGTATCCATTTAAGTCAGTGATTTTCGTTCCCACATTCTGAATTGAAATTGTCACTCCAGCTAAAGGTGATTTGCCAGAATCATTTACCACTGTACCACTGACACTGCCTCTATTTGAACTGGTTGGTTTATCTACACAATTGACCAAGATAAAAAGCGATAACATCATAATCCACACTATCAGTGTTTTCATATCAAACCCCTTAAAACTTGTAGGACAAACTTAGGGCATAAACCTTGTTAGGTAATAAGTTAATATTTAAGCCGCGCTTATTTTCATAAGCGTAGATTTTGGCACCTTTCGAAGAGATAACGTCAAAGATATTGTACCCATATAAAGCTCCAGCAATTATAAATGAAGCCAAACTGGCATAGAAATACTGATCAGACATTTTATCATAATAATCCACCCATTCGGAATTATGCGCAGTATCTGCATCGTTCTTATAGCCGTTACTCAGATTTAAGGTAATGAAACCAGCAGTTGTAGTTAGTGCAATGCTGCTTAAAAATACGAAACCTTTAATTGGTTCACCTTTTTGGATTTGACCCCACCCAGGAACAGCTATAGATTTAAAAATCGGAGTAATGCCATAATTTGGTTGATTCATTTTATCAGCCGTAAATGTATTTGGTTGCTTAGGAACTCTCATTAAAACCCAGTATCTAAACATGGATTGTTTGCTTGTTTTACAGATATCCCAATAGTCTTCCTCTTTTTCCAATCCTTTTACAATATCTGATTTCCCTGTTAGCTTGATATCCTTCGACACGCTGCTTATAAGCTTATTGTTAAATTCAGTGTCATTTGTTGTGATTGTGCCCTCAATATATAATTCATTTTGTATCATCAAACTACTAACTGCATCCGAAATAGCAAGATCTTTGGCTTGATCAAGGGAGATATTGCTTGTTGCCATGCCCACATAATAATTAAACATCAACCCTTTAGGCAGTTCTTTAATCCACGACGGTCTTGAGCTGTTTGATCTATCTGTGATATGTTCTGCAT
>DIMZ01000172.1:2297-6677 GCA_002425825.1 Cloacimonetes bacterium UBA5553
AAGATTATCCTAAATGACCAGCAACTAGTTGATTGGAAAGTGAATTTCATTGTACTATAATTTCACACCTCTCTAAACGATGAATCTAAAAGTGCCCATTTACCAAACCCACTATGCTGATTCACAGCATCTATCCATTCTTGTAAATAGCGTTTTTTTACTCTATCCTGTTCAGTTTCTTGGCCTTTAGTTTCGATGATACCCATCTCTCCTGTCTTCATCCTAACAAGATAGTCTGGTCGGTATTTTTTAATCGTACCATTGTAGATGTATAGGATTTCAAAGTTTAGATGGTCATTCTTTACCCATGCCTCGATATCTGGGTTATGATCCAAGTGGAATGCTTCTGTGGACTCCCAAGTACTATCAAGTACTACCAAGTTGATGTGAGACTTCCGTGCAACTTCGCACTCCTTGCTAGTGTACCAGATAGGCATATCTGCAGTAGAAAGAATAGGTCGTTCTCTATCAAACACAGGCTCATAATACTCGGTATTCGAGTATCTGATAGCATCCCCGATATGTTGAATGACTTTGCTCATGTTCAAGGTGATAACTAAACGTCTTCGCAACTCACCGAAATTGAATACAGGGGGATCAATTTCGATTCTATCTGAAGCGATGAACTGCTCCACCAACCTTACCAACTGAGCAAGCAAATACTCCTTGTTTCCCTTCCAGTCCGATGCCATCAAATGGAAGTTATCTCTGGCTATCTCAAAAACTATCCGTTGGGTCCTGAACTCAGATGAGAGTTTTTCCAGATCAATTTCGGTGATCATAGTTAAATCAGGCTTCCCATCCAAGATTGGGGCCAGCTCTGCAATCTGTCTCACCGAAAATGCATCCAATACAAGAGGTTGAACCTTGTCCCAATCAAGACTTAGTTCTGGTTTGAAAGCTCTGTCTATGCGGACGATATTTGGCCATGATATACAAAATTCAGCTTTGTCATCAAGAGGCATAATCATGGTTTTTGGTTTCGGGGGAGGTGGGGGTCCTCCCTCTCCACCTTCATGAGGTAGGAACGTGAAGGGAACTCCGAAGATATTAACATACTCAGGCTCAAATAGCCCAGTCTCTTGATTTACGTCGTAAGTTGTTCGCCTGAGACCGCGACCGACTACTTGTTCGCATAACAATTGGCTACTAAATGCTCTTAAGCCCATGATGTGTGTTACAGTCTTGGCATCCCAACCCTCGGATAGCATTCCTACAGATATCACATTCTGGATCAATGATCCAGGAAGCAGATTACCGTTTTTATCTAGATGCCCTACTGTATCCACCTGTCTGCGAAGAAGTTCTGCCTGCTCCTTTTTAGATAATTTGGGAACGTCTTGGGAATCATCGCTATCCTCACTATCTGCATCACTGTTAAGCATGATCGTAACCACATTCTGCGATTCTGCCAGCTTCAGAACATTTGAATCTATGTGCAATATCTTACTTGTCTCGCAGAGCTCATCAATGTGCACTTTCCGGAAGTCGAAAGAATGCTTCACCCTGGCAGCAGTTTCGGTTCTGTTACATACGGTTATCATCACAGGTGGCACAGGTTGGTTAGACGCTTGCCAGGCATTAAGGGTCTCTCGCCAATCATAGCCTAAAAGGTAATACGCATTTAGAACTAAATCTGGAAGAGGGTCATCTGGTTTGGCAGATCGGTTCAGATCTGCTTTCACATCATCATCGCTGTATATATGATACAGCTTAGACTTATATGTTTTAGCATCAGGATGAACATCATCTCTGATCACCACACGTGGAGTCTTGACCAGACCGGATTCAATTGCATCATTAAGTCCGAAATCACTTACGATCCAACCAAACAGCGTTTCCTCAGAGTTTTTCTTACCAGAGGGATAAAATGGGGTTGCACTGAAATCGTAACAAAAGAGGATGTTCCTGGCTTTATGAATGCGATCCAGACCCCCGATCCACACTGTAGCTTCGTCTGCACTGTCTTTCAGGTCACGTTCCCGGTAATATTTGCCTTCAGCGGTTACGTTGACCCTCCAGGCTGATGAGCTTCATCGTTGATCACAAGTATATTGCGGGAATTGGACATCTCGCCCAATACTTCTCGACAGTATGCTTCATCGCTTTTCATCCCGCGTTTGTCCACTGAGCGTCTTTTCTTTATCTGCTCTTCACTTTCCCAGGACAGGGTGTGCCAGTTTTCCACAAGGACCTTACCTTGTCTCATCTTATCCTGGAGAGATGCTGGCACTATCTTGAAAAGGTCGTAATAGTTACCTTCGCTACTGGGTATTAAGACGGATAAACGATTCTTAACTGTAAGCCCTGGAGCAACCACGAATACATTCTTTGAAAATCTACGGTCTTGAGGATTAGTAACCTTGTTTGTTACCTGCCAAGCGATAAGCATAGCCATGACAATGGTTTTACCTGAGCCGGTAGCCATCTTGGAGCAGAGGCGTTGAAACAAACCTCCATCGTTGGGTATTTCAATACCTGTTTTATCAGCAGCGGATGCCTCGGTAAGCCAGATCAGGGTTTCCATTGCTTCTAGCTGACAGAAGAATAACCTGCGAGATTCGAACTCTTCGGCATCATACCAATAATCAAGTAAACGTTTGGTTATTCCCGTTACTCGAGGATACCCCGCTTCCCGCCAAGCCTTTATTCTTGGCCTAATTTGGTTAACAAGCGGAATCTCTACAAATATGCCAGGATCATCATAGGCTTGAGAGCGTTCGGTTGCTATTACATAACCTGCAGGTCTTCTACCCTCTGCAAGGTCAAAGGTTCTGGTCCTGGGATCGTATTTCCAGTAGTTTTGTGGCTCCTCATAAGGGGAGTTGATAATTAAACGATCTATCGTGGTTTGTGGCATTAGTCTAAACCTTTGATCACCAAGCTTTCGATACCCCGGTCATCGACTATCTTCACCGCTATCCGCTTATGATCTCCACATGTGAATGGCAGTGATTCAGTTCCTCTGTATTGATCAATAAGGCTTTCATCAATACTTGTTTTCAAGTCTTTAGCTAGTTTTGACCAACCTTCTTTATCACCTGCTAAGGGGAGAAAAACCTGCTTAGGGAATAGACTTCTACCATCATAGTCGGTATCGAGCATCCACATTGCTATCTTGTCTTTTCCTCCGGATTCGATCTGGCCAGAACGAGTGTTGTAGTAATCAAAACCCTGGACTTTGACCAGGTACTTACCNNACTCGACTATGACTTCCGGTTGCCCTATCAGCCAAAATGAGTCGTTGGACGCTCTCTTTTTCTTAAGATCCTCGGTCAATAGATCAGCATTCATCTGCACGCGAAGTAATTGAACTCCAGGCCAATTCGTCTCATCGATGTCCTTTGAAGCCTCAGGATCAAACTGGAATGCTGCAAAGATCAGTATCTTTGGCTTGGGCACCAGACTTTGAGCCTCTTCCAGAGCTAATGCAACCTGACGCTGTTCCAACGGCATAAATTCAGAAGCAAACGAGACTGCCACCCTTTCTGGAGTGGTTTTATCAGATTCAGGGATGGTCTCAGCCACTGCATGAATCCAGCGATAGCCAGGAATAACTTCAATTCTCGAAAATCGTATGTATTGGTTACTTTTCCCACGAACACCTGTTTTAAGCAGCTCATCTCGCCATTCCGATTGCCGAAGCGTCTCCCCTGACCTAGCGATGCTATCATCTGAAACTGGCTCTGAGCCGTTAACAATCTCGTCAATGCTCTTAACAGCAGGGGCAGGTACAGCTTCGACTGTGAAGGGTCCAGTAACACGGGCTTTGCCTCGTTCTACTTTTGGTTGTTGAACTAAGTCTTCATCAGGAGTAGGTTCTTCATTCGCTATTGAGCCCAAAGTAACATGAGGTACTTTCCTATACTTAAACCCACTACTTATGCCTTCATGGGGACGAGCAAGCTCAAAATACTCAAACAATGACGTCATAAGTCTCTGCTTTGCCAATGAAAGAGCAATTCTCGAAGTATCGCAGGTAATCCATCGCCTACCGTATTGCTCGGCTACAAATGCCGTCGTTCCGCTTCCACAAGTAATGTCTAGCACGAGATCTCCAGGCATTGAAGTCATCAACATGCATCGCTTCACAATCTCATCTGAGGTCTGGACAACATAGATTTTATTACCAGCTGCACCAATTTGCTCCCATAAGCTGTTCATCGAAACCACAGGGAAATCGTCTAAGTATATCTTGCACCTAATAGTGTTTCTTTCCTTTTCCAATCTATTTTCATTCTTAAGTTTCTCCAAACCCTGGTATGAATATTTCCATTGTGTCCCACTTGGTGGGATATAGGTTTTGCCATCAAATTCAAATGGTTCTCTTTTTTCAGTGCCTTGAGCGTTAATTCCAAGTAAATGATACAACCTCCACCC
>DIMZ01000172.1:6688-7967 GCA_002425825.1 Cloacimonetes bacterium UBA5553
ATATCTCTACGCTCATCACTAGTTAAGGAAACGGATACTTTACCGTTTGGGCTCTCAGCTCGTAAATGCGATCCTGCAGAGTCTGCAAACCACTGTTCGTCTCTATCAAAGTATAACTGGTTATACTTCACTTTATCTTTGTCTTTGGCATACCAGATTACATAAAACACTGCGTTGTTCAGCAGCTTCTTTGCAAACATAACAGACGCCCGCTTGATAGTTATCTGACTAACAAAGTTTTCAGCTCCAAATACCTCATCTAATATCAACCTAACTCTATGAACATTCTCATCTGATATTTGCACAAACACACTACCCGAATCGCTAAGAAGTAGCTTACAAAGCAAAAGTCGATCCCTTAAATAAGTTAGATAGGAGTGAATTCCCAGTTCCCAGGTATCTCGGAAGGCTTTAATCATCTCTGGTTCACTGGATAGGTCATCATCTTTATCACTCATAGATACCGTGTTTTTATCAACAAATGGCTGGAAATTTGAGCTGTACTTGATTCCGTATGGTGGGTCAAAGTAAACCATTTGTACTTTCCCGCCCATTCCTTCCTTTTCCAGCAAGGAGTTCATGACAAGTAGGGAATCACCTGCAATCAGGCGGTTTGACCAATTATGCTTATGCTTGTAGAATTGGATAGCTTCTCGAATAGGAGGGTTCTCTTCTGGCTTGCTGAATAGCGATATTTCCATCTGGTCATCGTTATCCGTCTCTCTTTTACGAACTGCTTCAATGATCGTAAGCGGATCAATTCGTTCATGCACATGGAGAGAAACGGTGGGAACTTCAAAACTAAGATGTTCTGCTTTACCAGCCCATTGCAATTGGGGATCTGTATGAGGATCGTAGCTGTAAGTTTTTTGCGCTCCGTCGGGGTCTGTGTCAGGATCGACCATACCAACTGGAGGATTGTTTAAGCGCTCTTCTTTTGTATGCAGATAGGCTTCGATAGGACTCGGAGCATCTTTTTTCTTCGACATCTTTCATTCCTCTGAACGAATCAATCCACCGTCCAACTAAATAATTCAAACTATCTTTGGAGCTCATCATATCGAAGATTAGCCCCAAACTCCAATACAGCATCAGACTGACATTTTCTGATTTTGCAACCTTGTAGCAAACGTCAAATCTGTCAACTCAAAAATCTGTCTCATCCTTGCTCATCCTAATTTGTCAGCATACAGGGTAGTGCTTTTCTGGCTCCGGATCAATGATCACATCTGGAATAAGGAGAAAGCATGACCGAAACGTTGATGAACCGAATCAAAGC
>DIMZ01000168.1 GCA_002425825.1 Cloacimonetes bacterium UBA5553
AGCTTTAGCGAAACCCTGGGTAGGCTATCAACAAAAGTAACAAACCCCTTCAGGGGTGACACAATAAGCTTAGCTAGTTTTGCTCCAATACTTTGTGTCGCCCATAAAGGGCTAAGGTGCTTATTACACCTCCCCTGGGGATCACCCCCCAGGCTATGATCTATCGCCATTCCATGGCTTTTTTGCCAGTTTGCATAAGAGTCTCTTTCCCTCTTTCCCTCTTTTTTAATCATCCTCTTCACTTTTCTTCCCCAAACCCCAGCTTGGCAAGGTTGGCTTTTATCTCTTTTTCCAGGCGTGCGGATTCCTCAAACTGGGCATAAAGCTCTGTGGTAAGGCGTTTCATTTTTTCTTCAAAGGGTTCTGTGTCCTCGTTTTCCTTGGGTGCCATGCCCACATAGCGTCCGGGGGTTAGGATATGGTTCTGCGCTGCTATTTCCTCTGTCTTTACCGCTTTACAGAAGCCGGGGATGTCCTTGTATTCGTCATACCGTTGCAGAACGGTATCCAGGTCTTTTTCTGGATTCCAGTCCCAGCCTTCGCTGGGAGTTCCCCCAAATGTGCTGGAATGACGGGGAGTAGTACTAATCTCTAAAACAGGCTGGGTTCCTGCCTCCGCAGGAACGACAGGAGTGTTGTCCCCTCGCCAGGCATGATAGGTGCCCGCTATTTTGGCGACGTCCTCCGGGGTAAGTTCTCTATGTACGCGGTCTTTTAACACACCCATATTGGGGGCATCGATAAACAGGGTTTCTCCTCTGCGGTCACGATATTTACCGCCTTTTTTGCTGCGGGATAGGAACCACAGGCAGGCAGGGATTTGGGTGGAATAGAAAAGCTGTCCCGGCAGGGCTACCATGCAATCCACCATATCGGCTTCTATTATCGCTTTGCGGATTTCCCCTTCGCCAGATTGCTGGCTGCTCATGCTTCCGTTTGCCAGCACAAAGCCTGCCAGTCCATTGGGGCTTAGATGCCGGATAAAATGCTGAATCCAGGCGTAGTTGGCATTGCCTTCAGGCGGGATGCCATATTGCCAGCGGACATCCTTCTTTAGCTGTTCTCCGCCCCATTCCTTCATATTAAAGGGTGGATTGGCTATCACGAAATCGAACATCAGGTCTTTATGCAGGTCTTTTAGAAAGCTATCGGCATTTTCCTGCCCGAGGTCTGCTTCTATGCCCCGGATGGCAAGGTTCATCTTTGCCAGCCTCCAGGTGGTCGGGTTGGATTCCTGACCAAAGATGCTGATGTCGCCAATCTTCCCGCCATGATCTTCGATAAACTTCTCGCTTTGCACAAACATTCCGCCACTGCCACAGCAGGGATCGTATATCCTTTTCCCGGGCAGGGGTGCCAGCATGGATACCAGTAACTGCACTATGCAGCGGGGTGTGTAGAATTGCCCGCCTTGCTTGCCGTCGGCACTGGCAAATTCACTCAGGAAGTATTCATACACTCTGCCCAGGATGTCTTTCCTGCGGTTTTCCTTATCACCTAAACCAATAGTGCCGATCAGGTCTATCAGTTCTCCCAGTTTGGCTTTGTCCAGATCTGGACGGGCATAGTTCTTAGGCAGGATGTTTTTCAGGCGTTTGTTATCTTTTTCTATGGCATCCATGGCTTCATCTATCAATTTGCCTATCTCCGTGGTATGTGCTTTGCCTTGCAGAAAGCTCCACCTTGCTTGGGAGGGTACCCAAAAGATGTTGGCAGCAGTGTATTCGTCCTTATCTTCAGGATTCGCCATGGGGTCTTTTATTAGCTCCTGATGATGCTCACCGAAGGAATCCGATATGTATTTTAGGAATATTAACCCTAACACAACATGCTTATATTCCGCAGCGTCCATATTGCTGCGAAGTTTGTCTGCCGCCTGCCACAATTTGGCTTCAAACCCCAAATTTGCGCCAGTATCGGCTTTCTTTGCGCTTTTTGCCATGCAAAACCTCATTACTTAATCTCACAAAGCATGTTTTTAACACTTGCCTTTTTTTGTCAATCACAATTNNATTGCAGAATAATAGCCCCAAAGCTATGCAACACAGCCTTTCCGCTTGACACAATCGGCATCTGGATAATAGCATGCTGTTATATATAACTTGAGGTGCAGCATGAAGATAGCAGATATATTAAGGCACATGGAATCCATTGCCCCCCTGGGACTGGCACTAAGCTGGGACAACGTTGGCTTGCTAATAGGTCAGCCGGATTGGGACGCGGAAAAGGCACTGGTTACTTTGGATGTAACTCCGCAAGCGGTTGAAGAAGCCATAAACACCGGATGCAGGCTTGTTATCAGCCACCATCCCCTTATCTTTAAGCCCATAAAGAGCATAAGCAATCCGCTGTACATTAAGCTTGTTCAACATGGTATCGCCGTTATCTGCCTGCATACCAATCTGGATGTGGCAGCCCGTAGCGTAAATCATTTATTAGCAGAAAAGCTGGGACTTAAGCTAATTGAACCACTAAGCACCGAAACCGGCAGCACCAGCCATAGCATAGCTGTTTACTGCCCACCAGAGGCTACTGAACGCATAAAGCAGGCTGCCTGGCAGGCGGGAGCAGGAAGGTATGGCGACTATAGCAATTGTGCCACAGAAAGCGAAGTTACCGGCTACTTTTCACCCGGAAGCTCCAGCCAGCCCTACTGTGATGGAGCAGATGGTTGCCGTGAGCATGCCCTGCACTTTGTGTGCGATTCCTTATTCCTTGCTCAGGTGCTAAGTGCCATCCGCTCGGTTCATCCTTATGAAACTCCGTTAATTAGCCATCACCCTCTGCAAAGCGTTAATCCGGCATACGGCTTAGGTTTGGTGGGCAGCTTTGGCGATTGTATCAGCATTGGTGATATTGCCGAAATAGTAAAGGCAAAGCTGTCTTGTCCCCAGCTAAAGCTGTGGCTGGCGGGGTATGATAGCAACCATAAAATTACGCGCATAGCAGTTTGCGGGGGTTCCGGTGCTTCGGTGCTCGGCATTGCCGAAAGAAAGGCAGAGCTATTCATTAGTGGGGACATTAGCTATCATAGCTTTTTAGATAGCCGCATCCCCATTATAGATGCAGGGCATTTCTACACAGAGTATCCCGCGCTAAGCTACATTGAAGAGCAGCTTATCAGCCTTGGCATATCTTGCAGCGTGCTGGATAGGTCCGCTCATGAATATTCGCGTGATATGCAGTATATCTAAGAAACATGAGCAGCATGGAAGCTTCAGATTTGTAAGCAGAGAAAAGAGGCAAAATCTGTGATAGGCCTAATGGGTAAGAATGAAGACCTAACGCAACAACCACATCAATAACTATCGCTCCCCCAAGTAATAAGCGAAAGATGAGATGTTGTAAAATATGTAAGGGAAATATCTTGACAGTATAATGCTGAAGATTTGTAATGCATTTGTGCCGATTGGATACAATCATTACTGTATCTATCATTAATAATGGTGCCCCAAAATCGGGATTGGATATTAGGAGAAGCTATGCAAAGTTCGGTGTTATCACTTACTTTTTGTTTAAGTAACCCAACCGGATTGATGCGTTCAGCTTGTTCATTATACCATCTCAATTTGCTTATCACCTCATCAAATCCAATCAATCGGAGTTAGTATGAAAACCAGATTGGCTATTATTCTTTTTCTGTTTGTTTCTTCTTCCGTGTTAACTGCTGCCATAAGCATTCAGCAGGCTACCAGCATCGGAGAGGGCTTGTTTTCTCATTTTTGCGGTTACAAACGCCAGAGCAGCGATGCCATCACTTATACAAATGAAATGGATAACATGGCAGATTTCTATGTTCTTCGCTTTCAGCCCACAGGCTATATAATAATAGCAGCAGAAGAGCAGTCGGAGCCTCTTTTGGCTTACTCAAAGGAGAACAGCTTTCCAGAGGGTGAATTACCCGCGCATGTAAAATGGTATTTGGGCGAATACTCACGCAGTATGGCAGAGATACGCAGCAATCCAGCATGGGAGATTAACCCCACTTGGCAGGCATTAACTGCAAGGAACAATGAAGCATATCCCATCACCAGAGATGTTGCTCCGCTATGCACCGCGCTGTGGAACCAGCACTGGCCATATAATTCGCTGTGCCCGGTGGATGTAAACGGCCCCGGTGGAAGAGTGTATGCAGGCTGCGTTGCCGTTAGCATGGCTCAGATTATGAAGAAATGGGGCGCACCGTCCCTTGGCATGGGAACTCATTCTTATACTGCACCCGGCTATGGAATACTGGGGGTTAATTTTGGTGCCACAAACTATGATTGGGCAGCTATGCCAAACTCATTAACCAGCGTTAATATGCAGGTATCCACCATTATTTATCATTGTGGTGTGTCGGTTGATACCCAATATGGAGCTAATGCCAGCGGAGCATTGTCTGAAAATGTGCGTGATGCTTTGGTTAGCAAGTTTAGATATAGCTCGGCAGCGGTATATAGGCTGGCTTCGTCTTATCTTAGTGCCACATGGTTGTCTATGCTAAGAGCAGATTTGGNNGTCCGATATATTACAGCGGCAGCAATGGCAGTGCGGGGCATTCTTTTGTGCTGGATGGCTATACTGGCACGAATTATTTTCATATAAACTGGGGTTGGGGCGGCGCATACGACGGTTATTTTTACCTTACCAACCTTAACCCTAACGCCTATGACTTTAATTTTGGCCAGGCAGCAGTAATGAATATCTATCCCTTAACCATCGATCCTCCCAGTAGTGTAGTTGCTGTGGAGGTGGAGCAGGATGTAGAGATAAGCTGGGAAACCAGTTCCTATCTTGCCAGGGTGTGGCGTTTACAGGAAGGACAGCAAAATAATGAATCTCAATGGACACAGCTTACCACCGCTGCTACGCCATATAGAACCCTTACCGATTCGCAATGGTCGAGCTTGCCGGATGGCACTTATTATTGGGCGGTGAAGTCTGCCAATACCCAGGGACTATTGTCGTTACCGCTATTGTCCAACCCCATTATTAAGTCTGGGAATGCTATCACACAGCCCATAGCTCTTGCCTCGGGCTGGAACTTGATATCGCTAAATGTTACACCCACAAATAGATTGCTTTCGGTTCTAAGCGCTCCTTTGGGAACTAATCTAATCCAGATAAAGGGGATGGAAGGAGTATATATTCCCGGGAATCCTTATTCCACTTTAACTTCGGTAACTAATGGCAGGGCATATAATGTGCGGGTAAGCTCACCGGAAACGTGGGGGGTAAGGGGCATACCCATCAGCACCAACACGCCTATAGGGTTACAAGGCGGTTGGAGTATGCTGGCTTTCTATCCTACCACCAATGTCTCGGTGCCGATAGCCATGCAGAGTGTATCTTCGGCATTGCAGCAAGTTAAGGGTAGAGACGGAGTGTATATTCCGGGAAATCCCATGTCCACGCTAAGCCACATGCGTCCTGGTGCCGGGTATTGGGTGCAGCTTTCAGGGGCACAGTCCCTGGTATATTCCGGCACANNCTTAAAGGTGTTGCCAAGCAGCATGACAGCCATTATTGCTTGTTACGAAGCTAAGGAAGGTGATGCCCTTTTGGCAATGGTGGGCAGCGAACTACGGGCGTATGGTAAGTTCATCTGTCCCCAAGGCTTTCCTGCGGCACTTGTGCAGATTTTCACCGAGCAAACTGGAGAAGAGATATGCTTTTACATTCAGAAACCAAGCGGGGAAAAGCTAAGGCTTTTGGGAACTATTATCAGCAATCCTGAGGAGGACTTGGGCTTTGTTTTGCTAAGTGCCGAGCAGAGCGAAGTAGCTACACCAGCAATAGAACCGAGTTTGATAGGCTGTTATCCAAATCCTTTCAATCCCAGCACGAGCATATCCTTTAGTCTGGTGGATGATAACAGCCATGTTAGTATAGACGTGTTTAATATAAAGGGTCAGTTGGTAAGCAGCTTGTTAGACAGGCAGATGCCCAAAGGAATACACAATTTGGTATTTAGCGGTGTAGATAGCAGCGGCAGAAAGCTGGCATCAGGTGTTTATGTAGTCCGCATGAAAAGCGGAACCTATAGCAAAAGCATGCGGATAATGCTATCTAAGTAGGAGGATTAGATGAGCCATAGAAGTTTTATTCTTGCATTGTTACTTTGCCTGTTGGCATTTAGTGCCTTTGCAGAATTGGTAATGCCGGTTAATATGCCAAAAGCCAATATGATAGCTGCTCCAAGTAGCTTCTCTCCACCCCGGAATACCCCAGATTATACATTCAGTACAAACCCTATTCCTCTGCTAACCTCATACTATGACTATATGATAGGCAGCTATACTGGTTTACCTTTATGCTTGATATGTGATTCTGCTGGGGGTGGGTATTTTATGACCTATCATGGGACTCGTACTGCTATTGCAACCCGACGAGTTTTCTCTGCTTACGTAGAAGTAAACGGTAATTTGGTCACTAATTCCGAAATCTCTGAAAGTAACACTCGTGAGGGCTATCCCACCATGGCTGTTGATCCGGTTTCCGGTAAGCCAATGTACGCGTGGCATGCGAACACAGATGCCGATAACCAGATGGAAGTGATGTTTGTAACCGATGCTTTTCTCGATGGTATCGATGCCTTGTGGAACGAGTATCAGACTATCATAAACAACCCAACCAGTATTACTACACCAGCGGGAACCACCACAGATAACGAATTCATCTGGCCAACGGCAGTGATAGGCCCTTCGCCCATCAATGGAAAAAGAAGGGTGTATGTAGCTTGCAGCAACAGCGTTACCCATGCTGGTTTTCCAGTAGGGAATGTGCTGATTGCGTATGCTGACTTTAATGGTGACATTATTGAGAATGGTTACCCATTTGTCTGGAGCTACACCAGTATCCCCGAGCTTAATCTTTGGAACACCGGAATTAACAGCCATAGCCCCAATTATGCTTTAGCCTGCGATACTGCGGGGAACTTGTATTACCTTGGTTATCACACCAGCTATGATGCTGAGGGCAATATTGTCCACACTCCTGATATTGACGTTTTCAAGTGTCCATCTTACGGTGCCGGAACCTGGAATCGAGTTACTTGGGACTGCACTCTGCCAACCTGGAACCCACCTTCTGGAATTGGCTTGCCAGGTTACTTTGTAAATGAAGAGACAAACACCCCCTTTACCAACGAAGAGCTTTTTTGGAAGATACATCACTCCAACCACAGCAATGCGGGAGTTGATGACTTTGGCAGGATTCACTATCCCGGTTTATGGTTTCTAAGCAACAGCACGGGGGCGTATTATCCAAACTTGAACTATGTGAAAGAGCTGGTTTATAACACTCAATCTGGCACACTAAGCGTAAACGATGTGTTTCCACAGAGAAGTTCAGAGGATAACTTTAATCAAGCTTTTGCTCCCTGGGACATGGAAGCCCCTTGGGGAGTGGTTGACGAATTCATCGAAGACGGTTCTGGCGGAAGTTACCCCTATATGGTTTCCGATTGGAACTTCCCGCATTGGAATATGAACTCGCACAACAATGCGATGATGAACAATTGTTCTAATATGAAAGTAACTAACAGCAACGGATATGGCATGATGGCAATGGTGTGGCAAAATTCACATCGCTC
>DIMZ01000014.1:0-3936 GCA_002425825.1 Cloacimonetes bacterium UBA5553
CCGTTTTCGCCATAGGCAGTGAAATTAGCCTCGCTGGCATTTATGCTGCCATTTATTACAAGCTGATTATCTACTAATAAGTTCACTTGGGCATTGGGCTCAATGGTTAAGGAATATCCAGGATTTAGCAGCACTTCACCAGTTATGTTATATGGCCCGCCCTCTTCTGTCCACACTATGTTTTGATTAACCACAGCAGGTGGAACCACAACTCCCGGATGAACCAGAATATAATTCTCTTTCAGAACTGTAGTATTGTGCACACCGTCACTTGCCACCAGCTTAACCGATGCCAAACCCGCATTTGGATATATGAAGCTGGGATTGGGCAGCGTTGAGTCCGTTATCCCGTCATTATCAAAATCCCAGGCATAGGAACTGATGGGGAAGTTTGCCGTAGCACTAAAACTTAGCGCAGTAAGAGGATCACCAGCCACAGCGTTGTTATTAAGCCCGCTGTCTGTACTGAAATCCACCAGCAAAGGATTGCTTACTATCACGGTAACAACGTCGGAGGCAATTGCCCTTGAACGCCGTTCCTCCACACCATCATCCACAGTAAAAGTAATAGTCTCCGATCCTGTCCAGTTTGTACTTGGACTGAATGTTACGAATAGCCCGTTGATTGATACAGAAATATTAGAGGTTGCTGATGAGGTTAGGGTTAGCACATTGCCATCGGGATCACTAATGTAAGCACTAAAATCCACCAATTTGCTTTCATTTTGGTTCACCGAAATACTGCTTGGCAACTGAATAGTGGGAGGGTTATTAGGTTCTACAGACCAAAGATTAAGCACCGGTGCCGGGTTAACAACGGTGATGGCAGATGTCGTATTATCTGGAATAACAAAATCAAAGAAATCCGATTTAGCCGGGCTTATGTTGTTGTTAACCACTACCACTCGAATGGTTTCGCCACCCGACCAGTCAGTAGCGAAGTTCGAAAATTGCACAAAGATGCGTGTATCATAGGGTGTAGTAGTGCCATTACCAAATCTATACAAACGTATTTGAGATGGTACATGGGTAGTAGTAGAGATTACTTCGGCAGGTCGGGTAGTTATGTAAGCAGAAACGGTATAACCCACCTGAGTTTGTGATGATGTAGCGGTTACATCCGGAAACTGCTGATTGGGAAGTTCACTGCCCAAGGCAGTTACTTTCTGAGTGTAAGCCCTGATTCTGGCTGCTGAAAGACTCGACAATATGCACATGCATATCAATACCAATAACACAATCTTTTTCATTTCTTCTCCATTAAGCGTTTTATTCCGCTTTGGGGCTCAGCTCTTGGCCCCATTGGCCATGTTTCTATACTGTAGCTATTGAGGAATAATGGCGTACCTATGTTTGTTGAATATATCGGATCCCAATAGCCATTGCCGAAGTTAACTGTAGATTCCCAACCTTGGATTGCCGGGTTCCAAACGCTAATGGTGTTAACCGCTTGTCCATCTCCCATGCTTATTCCCGACAATGCTGTATCTGAAAGGGCAGATTTGTTCAGCGGTATCATAACTGCGTTATCGCCAACAACAAAAGTATATTGCGCGTGTGAATCAGGTAACAAGCCAATACTGTAATAGCTAATTGGGCTATTCGCGTATATTAGCAGGACAGAGCCTGGACTTAACGATATATCAGGATCCCAAAACCCTCCACCATAATTAACAGCTGTCGTCCATGCTTGTGTAGTATGGTTCCAAATGCTTATGGTGCTTACGCTATTATCGAAAAGAGTACTTAGTTCAGAAGTGAAGATGGTGTCTTGAATCAATGGTAATGCTATGCAGTTGTATCCAGCTACAAGGTCGTAGCGAACATAACCTGTGATAGCTGATGGTACAGATTCTATATCCCCTGATGCCGAAACTACTCTAAAGAACGCACTCTGTTCAGTAGATGATACAGCAAACGATAATTGGCTGGTAGACTCTACAAAGACAAAAGGCTCAGATAGGTCATTGCATTTCTCCACTCTATATGAGCTTGCCCCCGGCACTGCATTCCATGAGAGTTGGATATTGCCGTTGATACTACTAATGGACACTATAGGTTCGAAGATATATTGATCCGGCCACAAATTGACTCTTTGGGGTTCAGCCAAGCCCCATGAAGCCGGATAACCCTCAGGAATAACAACTTCCCATGATGCTGTCGTCCCCTCACCGATGTTCGTTAACTCGTAATGCAAGGTTTCATTTGCTGACCATTGTGAATCGAACGCACCAAGCTTCAAGAACGTACGGGTCTCTGATGTGTTAGCCCTATGCAACCTTATTGCCCCTGAATAATGTGTTGACGTCGAGACTACCTCATCAGGTCTAGTTGTGAACCATGCGCGTAGCACATAATTAGTATCGATAAAGGATGAACTTAAACTACGTATTATGTCTGGAATAGCAGAGTGATTTGGCGTTTCAATCTTTTGCTGTATTTCTGCTGAAGCCTTATACTTTGCTACGATTATGTTAGTTTGACCAAAGGGGGCAATAGGGTTATTAGAAAAGTACACAGAAAAACCTGGCAACCAATACTCATAATACTTTTGTTCACAAAGCCCGATTATGTAACAATCTCCATTAGTATCTGTTGCAATTGCGGAAGCTTCGATATTGCCTCCCCCTCCAATTCCTGTTGTAACAGTGAAGCCGTTGGGGTCAAACTTTGATACTTGTATAAGGGTACTTTGATTTTGTATAGTATATAAGTTTCCAATGGCATCTATAGATAGGGCAACTCCATTATGTGTTCTTGACCACAATATATCACCATTTGCATCCGTTTTAATAAGTCCTCCTGCTATCGGAGTATTACCTAATGTTGGGTTGCTAGATAATTTACTAAGCAGTACGATATCACCATTAGGAGCAATTCTTACTGATAGTGCGAAATCCCACGTTTCGCCTCCTAATCGCTTTGCCCATATTACTTCACCCAAAGGGTTGATCTTCATATAAACGATGTCGTTTGACCCTTGTGCTAAGAGTGTGTTAGTTCCGAAAACTGTTAAGCCTTCGAATACACCAGTGATATACGAGTTACCATTCTCGTCTACATCAACTGAAGCACCGCAATCCATCCCACTTCCTCCGAAACTATTAGCCCACACAAAATNNCTACCATCAGAATCCAATTTAGCACATAATACATCACTTGTGCCTGAAGCTTGAAGGGTTACAGCACCAAACGCTTGTGAGCCATAAAAGCCGCCAGTAAGATATATGTTCCCTGCTTGATCTGAGACAATCGATCTAATTCCATGTCCATAGTCTATGTATACGTTGTTACATACCCTTTTTACCCAAGCATAGTTTCCGTTAGTGTCTAGTTTACACACAAATGATCCATAACCTGGAAGGCTAAACTCCCCGAATTGTGTATAATAGGTTTCTGAGTAATGAATTAACCCATATGAGCCAGTTGCTATCACGTTTCCATAAGGATCAACTGTGACTCTTGGCTTGTCATAAATATGCCTATTTGAGAACCAACCGTACTCTATACCATAATCAGTGCATCTAATCTGTTTAACCCACAGATAGTTACCATTGCTGTCCATTTTTGCAATATACAGATATATGCTATTGTTTAAATTACTCGCTGTAATATTCCCAAAGCTAGCTTCCCCACGACAGTAACCTGTCGTGTATATGTTGCCGTTGCTATCTAACGCAATATCACAACCATTTTCCCAATAATCGAACTGGTACCATACCCCCATATCATCCCAATCCCACCAATATACTTCGGCATCTGAGGTTCCCCCACAACTCTTAGCCCACAGCCAATCGGCATGCTGCCCGTGCAAAAATGTGAAGAGTACTACACATATAGCAAAACATAACAACATCTTGCCTTTCATATATCCTCCTTGTGCTACATTTTTTGTAGTTACCTACTATTCGCAACACAAACGGCACTAATTATGTT
>DIMZ01000014.1:4025-11054 GCA_002425825.1 Cloacimonetes bacterium UBA5553
CAAGCGTAATCTTTTTTTGACTTCAGAATATGCTTGGTTTCTTCCTAATGCTGGCAAGACATCAGTCTCCAACCATTCTTTTTACTTCTTTTGAGGGCACAGAGATTATCACATCCCGGTCTTTCAAGTATTTCTTCGCCACTCGTTGCACATCTTCGGGGCTAACTTTGCGCAATTCCTGTATCTCTTTTAACCAATAATCATAGCCAAGTCCTTTGAATTCATTAGCAGCAGAGATATACCCAATTTCTTTATCGGTAATCAAGTTATTCAGTTGTATGTTCTCAGCTTCAATTGCCCTTGAGAGTTCTACTTCGGTTACCGGTTCATTCATCATCCGGTCTAATACACTTAGTAGAGCTTGTTTTAGTTGTTGTGCTTTTTCATCTGATGTTTGGCTGGTAACCCTGAAATACCCAAAGCTCGGCTTTGATGCAAACATGGCATGAGCAAAATAGGAAAGGTCGTTATCTCCCCTTGTTGCTTGATGTATTCGACCATGGCTCCCACTAAGAACGTTTTCTATCACCTTCATAACGGCATAATCGGGATCAAGACAAATGGGTGCTTTCATATTAATATCGATATTCACTTGCTCGAAAGGATACTCCTGTGAGTAAGTGGCATTTGTTACTTCCACTGCTAATGGCTGAGCTTGGGCATCAATTCCGTTATGATTGAAGGCACGGTACACCACTTTGGCAAATACCTTTGCCTCAGATTCTGCCATATCTCCAACAATAGAGATTACTGCCTTCGGAGCTTTGAAATACTTTGCGTAAGTATCGATTACATCATGGCGCGTAATCTTTTGGATAATCTCATTTCTTTCTGAAGTGTTCAATTGTTCTCTTCTGTTGCGGTAAATCATCTTGCTCCGAAAGTCACTGTGCATTTCTCCCGGGTTACTCATATCACGAAGCGCAGAGGCATTGTATGCTTCTTTTAACAGCTTGATTTCACTCTCACTAAAGAGAGGGTTTGTAACTGCATCTACGATTATTTTCTGCAATTCTGGAAGATCAGATTTTAGGCAAGAGAAGGACAAGGCAACACAATCTCTAGCATTAGAAATTCTGATATCTGCAGCGTTATCTTCTGTCCAGCTTGTGAGTTTTTCTAAAGAGAACTTCTTAGATCCTTTCAACAGCATGTCACACATAAACTCTATGTAACCCTTGTTATCTCCGGTCTCATAATCTGAGCTAACCGGAATAATGATAGTTCCCCTTACAATGGGGCTTACGGAACTTTGCTTATGAATCAGGGTTAGCCCATTTTCCATGACGATTTTCTTCAGCTCAGTTGTTACTACAGGTGTTTCGTTCACCCCTGTTAACATACTCATCTCCCCTCTGGGGATTGCACAGAAAGTGAGTTTGTTTGCCGGGTTAAAGTACTTCTTTACCATTGCATTGAGGTCACTAGTGGTCACTCTCTTCAGGTTTTCCAGCATACTGCTATAGTTATCCGGAACCCCGTAATCAATCATGTTGTCGCACATCTCAGTAAAAACGTCCTGCACGTTCTTAGTTTCCAGAAGATGCTCTGCCTCATAACGATGTATCAGCATATCCAATTGTTTTTGCTTGAAATATCCCCTTTGGTACTTACTAAGCTCACTGTAGAAAAGGTCTATAGTTTTCTGGATATTAGCTGTTTCTTTTGCCTCAAACCCAATATTAAGACAAAGCGTATTTGAACTATGATCTATATCTAAATAGGCAAACAGATAGTTTACCAATTGCAATTCTTCATATAGCTTTCTTTGAATCGGGGAGTACCGTCTATTGATGAGGATGTCCATCATTGCATCTATTGCGTAGTAATCCTGTAATCCGGAAGCAGGAATTATCTGGCTTATGAAAACAATGGGCAACTTGATATCAAATTCTTCTTGGTGGATTAGCGATCCCATGGTAATGGTAGGGCTTGGCAGGTGTACAGGCTCCAGCGGACGGCGTTGAAATCCGGCAAACACTGTATCTATCTCTTTCATAGCCTGCTGTATATCAACATTGCCATTTACAATGAATATCATATTATTGGGTACATAGCGTTTATTGTAGTATTCAACAAGGTCTGATCTTTCCAACTTCATAAACAAATCAGCATTACCAATGACAGGGCTTTTTTTATTTGTCCCATCATACAGGATAGAATGGTAACGCCAGTACATTTGCGAGTATGGTGGAGTTGAACCCATAATGATTTCCTTGGCGATAACCTTTTGCTCTCTTGCCACCTCAACCGGATCAAAGGAGCAAAACTGGATATGCTCTGCCAACATTTGGAGTGCTATAGAGAATGATTCTTTTTGCACCAATGTATGATATGCGGTTTTATCAAAGGAAGTGAAGGCGTTCGTTACCGCTCCAATTTCCTTGTCTTTATTCGAGTAATAACTTTCGGGATGTAGGGTGGTGCTTCCACCAGATACCACATGCTCCAAATAATGCGAAATACCCGTTCCCATTAGTTTTCCTTCATGCATGGAACCTGTTTTAACAACACAAATCATCCCAACGGACTGACTGGTTGTATCTCTCCTAACTATCACCTCCATTCCATTTTGCAGAACCTTTCTCAGCATATCTGTAGCATTCAATGTCCAAGCTAATACCAGCATGCTTACAACTAACACAATTCTTTTTAACATAGATTATCTCCTTATCTATCAACATTATTCTGAGGCGTTACTTTGACCCTACTTCAGTAAGATTGTTTTGAAGAATGGTAGCTAAAAACTAACATAAAACAACTGCCACTTAACTATTCACCTTACTATTCAGTATTATAGATGCATCTCACTCGTACTTTACGCAATTTGGCTGTTCTCACGATGTTTGTCAATGGAAAAGCTCTTTTGATTGTTACATTGCACTTGGCAGCTGCACCTTAGTTTCAAGGTGCAGCTGCCGCTGTGCTTAATATAACTCTATTTCACGTGATACTTCCTCTCTGGAAAGACCAATTAGCCTATCCAAAGGATTCTTGCCACTACGAGGGGGATACCACACAACAGCAGTGATAGTATAGAAAAACACTCTGGGTGACTGTACATTTGTGCCTGGCAAGCCCACTCCCATATGCCGGAAAGTTGTTCCCGTGGCATATCCAAGAAATACCTGTTGGGTTGGATCAGGATCCGGAATCACCGCCCCATAAATAAAATAATAGGGCACTGTTACCGGTGCATTGGAAGTATTGTGAGTCACCGCCTCCCATTGTATCACAGTGTCGTTGCCGTCTACCNNCTAACCCCTTGGGGTGGTTGGGGAGGTGAATAGACTCCTACCCCCAGCAAGGCTATCTTGATCACGGGGTTGTTTTGGGAACTATTATATACATATAGGGTGTCGCTATATGTCCTTGCCTGCAGGGGATGGAAGGTAATGTTCACGTTTAAAGAAGCACCCGGGGCAAGGTTGATCGGGAATCCTGACAATCCGGTACTGAATGCACTGCTCGCATTATACATTGATGCTCCGGTTATTACTACAGGGGTTGAACCGGTTGATTGCAATTGTCTGGTTATTACTGGACTGTCTCCCAAGAAAACTGACCCAAAGCTCAGATCAGATGCATCGGTTATGGTAAGCACTGACGCGAGTCCAAACTGCAGCCGTATATTAGGAATTCCCTGAGTTAGAATGCCCGTTGGGGGTGTCGCGGGATTGGCATTCACCGAGTCACCATTATAGCGGATGCTCCGGTTAGCAGCCAGAGAGCTGCAGGCAAAAGCATGACCAGAAAAATTGTAACTTGGTTCATTCTCATCCACCGCAATCACCAGATTGTCTGTGTTATTGTAAACAAAGGGGCTGTCCAGAGTGATCTCTATCCATCCGGGTGTGCCGGGAATATTAACCACACCACTGAACACTTGGGTTAAACTGGTCAGGGGAATCCAATCTGCTGTAGTGGCAAAGAAGGTCTTGGTTGTGTGCCCCATATAGATCACCCAGTCGTTTGATGCCGTAGCAGCCTCACTTCCACCCCAATAGTACCTAACTTTTTCGATGCGTTTTCCTGCCACATTGATCTCGGATTGCAGGAATAGACTTTGGCTGTAGCTATAACCATAAAACGTGTTAATCGGTAGTTGCATATAGGTGCTGCCATTCCCTATGGGAACAGTGTTTTCTGGGAGTCCAGCACCATTTAGCAGGACATCGAAATTAGCGCTGTTGCAAACAACTCTCAGCGTGGCAGATTTCTGTCCTTCACTCGTGGCTGTCATGCGTACAGGTATGTTCACACTTTGCCCAGAGGCAAGCGAGATGGGTAGGTTAATCGTACTAAAGGCAAATTGGTTTGCCTGAGGACCCACCATACTTACATTGGTAGCAGAAATGCTAAGTGTGCTCCCTGTAGTATTGCTCACGGCTACATTTGTCCACTCGGTAGCTCTGTTTAGGGCTACATCACCAAAGTTTACTGACATCTGACGGATCTCTATATTATCTATCATGAGGTCATTATCTGAATTGGGGATAGTAGATGCTGCATAGAAGGCAATATACTTGGTTCCGGGTGTGCCCAGGGGGATAGTGACCGTCATTCCGCCGGGAAGGATGCTGTTTAGCACATATGGAGAACCTGCATTATCCCATTGTCGCACCACATTGGCAGGAGTCCAGCTTGAGCCGTCCCCCATAAGGATAATGAACTTATCATCAGTTCCGCTTGTTTGGGGTGGATTAGTTGTATTGTAAGTCATGTAAGCTACGTCGAATTTCAACTCGTAGTTACTTGATGGTACTGCAATGGGAGGAGAGATCAACCATCCATTGCGGGTTTGATAGATATCAAGTTTGGCACATTTTTTTGCCGGATTTCCGAAGTTCCCCCAATCGTCTTGAGTCCAACTTCCCGTTCCGTTGATATCCAGTAGTGCTGGTGAGCCTAGCACCCCTTTATGATTAGTCCAGTTTGTTGGTGGAAAGGCAGAAGTAGGGGTGTCAAAATCCCACACTTTGGGGAAAGTGTTTACAGTGGCATTCGCCCGAGTGGTGAAACTCCACACGGGACACCCCGTGGCGCTTCCTGTGGAGTTGGTGGGTACAACCTGCCAGTAGTAGGTTTGGCTAAAAAGCAGGTACCCAGTGGGGTCATAGCTTAGCACGTTGCCAAGGTTTGTGCCATTGGCAATGTTTGTTGGCGGGTAGTTGGTTCCGAAATACAGCTTGTAACCTGTAGCGCGGAAAGATGCTTTCCAACTGAGAGTTGCAGTCTCCAATACTTCAGTCGCGGTATTGGTCGGCGATAACAATTCGTTGGCAACAGGTGCGGTAATCGGAGGAAAAATAACTGCGATGTTAGGACGGCTTGAACTGATGCTCAAAGTCGAAGTCGGGGGTGCATTGTCCGAGTATGCTGTTGCGTGCATACTTGTTGCACTGGATAGCATAAATCGTACATAGTCTTGGGTTCCTGTTCCACCATAGTTTGCTTCACAGAGCACCATCAGGTTGTTTGCCGTATAATTGAAATCGGTGATGTCTATGAGCATCCAACCTGTATGATTAAAGACATAATTACCACTATAAACCAATGTGGCACCGGTTGTCATGGTTGACCAATTTGCAGATGTCAGCGAGGTAGCGGTGGTTTGTTTCAAGTAAATTTTTATGGGGCATAGGGTAGTGGGTCTGGCAGTTTCTACATTCCAAGCGAGTTGTTGANNGCTGAAGTATAGAGACTGGCACTTCGTGCATATCCACTCCCTACATCGAAAGGTGAGTAACTAGTGATAGTTCCAGTTCCAATAACCACTTCATCCGCAAAGGCAAGAATTGCCATCATCATTAGTATGGCAGTCAAGAATAGTTTTTTCATGGTCTGCAGTTTCCTTTATTGATTATCTTGTTGTTGTTAATGGTTTATTATTGTTGATTCGCGCTCGAGAACCCTCGGTGGAAGAAAGGTGGGATTTGATTACAAGGCTTCTCAAAACGCAGATCAACTTCCTGTTTTTGAAGTTTGAGTCTAATTCTGAAGCACAGAACTGTCCACAAAGGCAACCCCTGGTGCGGTAATGTGCGAAAATCATCATAGTCAGATGGTAGCTTGTTTGGATAATCAGGTCTTCCACTTCCTTACCTATTCTTATGCTTCATTTTCGTTTCGACGAGTTCTGTAGTACTTGCTGATCACAGTATATCAATGATTTTTGCAAAGCATCCATTAACTATATGTATCTGTTCTTACAGTCTGACAATGTGCAGACAAGTACGGTTAACAATCTTTCTACTAACAGAGAAATGGCTCTTAGTAAGGACTCTAAGTACCTATGCCATTCCGATGAATATAACTCTTTTCAAATGTTCCGCAGTATTACTAACTGGTGTACAAATAGACCAACTCCCGAGATAATAAGAAATTTGTATATGCCCAAGTAAAATCAAGGGAGAAATCCCTTTGTGAAACTATAAATGAAACTACATGCTTGAGCCAGACAAAACACCAAGTACTTCATTTGTTCCTCCTGTAAACTTGCTTTTTTTTATCATTATGGTAGTTACCTACTAATCGCATCACAAACGGCACTAATTATGTTGTCAACATATTTCTTCTGAACAATATTCATTGTTTACTATTAAGCCATATAGAAATAAGCATAGAAGCGTAATCTTTTTTTGCTTGTAATTATGCGTTAGCTTGCTTATCAATCATCTTAGTAGTTATGTACTGCGGGTATATATGAAGAACTGGGACTGGAGTCGATGTCTCCTTGATAATCTATATCGTGTTGCGATATGGACTCCAGCGACACTTGCACACCATCGTCAGGATTATTCCTTTAGCTACCAATCTATGATGTAGAGCAGGATGCCAATCCTGCTGAGCAAGTGCTGTAGCAGGATTGGCATCCTGCTCTACATGGTAGGTTTGAAAGCGGAAAGGTGTAGGCAAGAGCAATTAACTCCTGCTCTACCCCAAACTTAGTGAGCAGCCTGTTAAGCCGTTAACTTGAGCTATGAATTGTTAGGTGATCCTTGAATGAATTACGGTAGAAATACGCAT
>DIMZ01000014.1:11059-12502 GCA_002425825.1 Cloacimonetes bacterium UBA5553
TACGCATGAATTACGCATCTCATCCGTAATTCATGCGCATTTCATTAGCAATTGGAGCAAGGATGCTCTATAATAGCGGCAAGCAAACTCTATAATAACAACAAGTAATTATCTGTTATTGCGTAAGTTAAGATTATCAGTCTCTTCCAGTTTGCCTTTCAGCTCATCAAGGCAGTCCTGCACTGTGGGGATATACACATCAAAACCACCTTTCAGAAACAGGCTTAGTGCTTTTTCCGCCTTGCGAATAGCCTCAGAGATATCTCCGTTGTCTTCATCCAGGCTTGCCCAGTTATACCACGCCTTTCCTTCGCCTTCTATATCGCCGATAGCCATTAGCATTTCCACTTGCATCTGGTAATACCTGGCTGCTTCGCCGGAGTTCTGCTCCGCGCAGGCAATATTACCCAGGTTGCCATAGGTGTGGGCTATTCCCTCATTATCGCCTATCTCCTGTTGAAAGGCTAAGTTCTCTACATACACTTGTTTGGCATCATCATACTTTTCTTGGGTATATAGTATATCTCCCATCAGGTCATTCGCATACGATATCCCTTTTTTGCTACCGAGCTTCTGAAATGCCTTATGGCATTTACGCACGGCGGTATAAGCCTTGCCAAGCTTCCCTTGGGAAAACAGGTTCACAGCCAGATTGTAGCTGATGTCTGCAGCAAGGCTGATGTTTCCGGCATTAAGTGCCATCTCATAGCTTTCCTTTAGCATCTCAGCCTCTTTGCTTATCTCACCTCTGGCTTTGTACAAGGTGCCAATGTCGCAGCCAATTCTGGCTTTTGCGCCCTCATCGTCCAGGTATCTGGCGAGTTGGAGGGCAATGCGGTAGTTTAGCATAGCTTCTTCGGGCTGTCCCAGTTTGCACAGCACGTTTGCCTTGTTATGATGCGCTTTGGCAGTAAGGCTTTTATGGTTAACGCCGTGCTCGATAGCCAGATCATAGTATTCAATCGCCTTGGGGTATTCTGCCTTGTTTTGGAAGTATAAAGCGATGGTGTTCTCCAGTCTGGCGCGTAAAAATAGATTGTCGGACACCTCGCAAAGCAGCTCTCCCGCTTCTCGCTCGAAGTCCGGGAAGTTTTTGCATTGCCTGCGAATGTCTAAGTAAAGTATCTTTGCCATATTGCGTGAAGCGGTGGAGCTAATCTTGTCCATGCAGCTATCCAGATATGCTCCTGCGCTGGAGATGTCTCCTGTAGCCATTAAGTAGCGGGTTTTGGCGAGGATATACTCGTCTGTTAATGCCTCCGGTTCCAGCTCCGTAAGAAGAGCCCCGGCTTCGTTGTATAAACCCATATCCAGCAGCACGGTAGCCTTTAAAACACTTATCTCATGCTTATAACTGTAGTCCGGCAAAGATAAAAGCTTGTCGCAGTATTCCAGAGTCTTTTTGTTCATGAATACCGAATGGGCAAAGTCTATGCTTTCGCG
>DIMZ01000001.1 GCA_002425825.1 Cloacimonetes bacterium UBA5553
TTTGCCCAACCACGGCAATAGCACCTTCTGCATCCAGCTATCGGTTAGCAGCTTATCTTCGCTTAGCTTTGCTTCTGATGCTGTAAAAGCACTGCCCCCACCAGTGTCTATCATTATGGTGCTGCCGTCACTTAGCCTTATAAAGCTGCAATCAGCCACACCACAGGCAAATATGTGAACACCCGGCTGCTGGGACAATGGAGTAGGGATATAATACAATCCCGCAGCAAGCAGCAGGCAGGGAGCAGCCATTATTATTGCTCGCCTGGGCTTTGTGCGCAAGAACAAAAACAGAACCAGGATTACTACTGCCAAAGCTATAGCATGGTAAGTGCTGATATATTTGCCTGTGAAGCTTAAGGGGAGATTTGCTCCAAACTGAACCAGACTTTGCCATGCTTCTGCCAAATATNNATAGCGGTAGCTGAGGATAAGCAGATGGCTTAACTGCCCTCCCATCGGGACGAGCAGGATTATGAAAGACAGAGGCAGCAAGATTGCCATCAGCGAGATGCCCAGCAGGTTGGTAATAACACCATTAAAGGTGGCTCTACCAAAGTAGAATAGCGTTAGCGGGGTAATGGCGATGCTGATTAGCACAGATAATAAGATGCCTTCCCACAGGCTTTCAACTCCCCTTTGCCATCTGTTGCGCATCATTGCCTTGCCGGGGAAGAGCTTTACATTTGGCATGCCGTATAGGATTACTATTATACACAGATAAGACATCTGAAGCCCTATTGAGAATAGCTGCATGGGGCTAACAAGAGTGATGATGAACAGGCTTACAGAGATGCTTTGCACACCGGAGAGGGGACGCTGCATCCACCTAGCTACGATAAGCGTGCCAATCATTATGATAGAGCGGGTGATGGACGGAGCCCAGTTATTAAGCGCGGCAAACAGCAGGATAACAGGCAGAAAGATTAGTTCAGCCAAGCCGCGGGGCAACAGGATGCGCAGCAGGCTAACCAAAACAAGGTAGATAAGCCAAACATGCAGTCCGCTTACCACAATCAGGTGCATTAGTCCAGAACTGCTAAGGTCGTTCAGGTTAGCCTTTTTTGCCTCTGTATCGCTAAATAGCAGCCCCTGAGCCCATGCCGCATCATCTCCCAGCTTGGCATCAAGATTATGCATCAGGCTTTGCCGCAGGCGGGCAATAGCAAAACGCATGGGAGAAGGGCTAAGGCGCGTAGCCTTACCCACCTGTTTTGCTGTGGCATAGTAGCGATTGGGGTAGATTTGTAATATGGGGTCAGACAACAACTCACTAATATCGGCAAGACTGGAATAGCGTTCCCCCGGGATCATTGTTTGAGCCGAGATGAATAGCAAGTTATCCGAAATGGGCTGGTTTGCCAGGCTTTGCAGGTGGATTGCATAGACATTGGTTGATGAGGATAAGCGGGATGTAACTAAGTAGCTAATAGGCTGGCGGATGCTGTGTTTATCTTTTACTAAGTCTCTTACCGAAAAGCCTTCCTGTTTGCTACTTTGTAGGCGCATGGCACCCAGGGGCAGGAAGAGCAGAATAATAAGCCATATCCTTGCTTTGGGCAATATTATGCTTATCAATAGCAATGCGAAGCTGGCTATTGCGAGAATTAGTTCGGGTATCTTAAGCGCATTTTGCAGCACCATACCGATAGACCATGCCAATACCGGTAAAAGCAGTGGTGCCGGAGCTGCCCTTGTGGTAGCCATGTTGATTGTTTACTTGCGGTTAAAGAACCCCAGTATCAGTCCCAACACCAAGCTCCACAATGCTGCCAGTCCGATGCGATAGATGTCCGGCAACATAAAGGTGATAGTGTGAGCAGGTATCCAGAACCAGATTAGCGAGTATATCCCCTTATGCAGGTTTGCCCAGTTCTTGGTGGATTCAGGTATGTTGTCCAAAGCCCGATGTGCCAAAACCAGTAGCACACCGAACTGCAGATTCATAAATGCAGAGATGGCAAAGGCATTGCCAAAACGTCCCAGTTTGGGTAATAAGCCATAATGCACGAGGCTATCTACATATCCACCGAAACCCTTAAAGGCGTACTTAATACCAATTGCCAGTATTGCCCAAACCATCATCTTCCATAGAGTGATAGCAAAACTGAATGGGTATTTAAAGTTCCTGTTCAGCACCCATTTTGAGATAACTTCCCCAAAGGTGCCAAGGATAGCGAACTGCACAATTGCCGAGATAATTGGCATGGCATGTACCCAGTTCACATAGATGGACAGTATTGACGTAGATGAGTTTATCATTATATCCCCTTAGATGATTATCCTGTTCTTAACACACAACACTTATGGTACCTTACGCTCATACACCGAAATCTCACAGCGATAAGGACGCTCACCCTCTTTCAGGCTTCTATTTAGCTTATCCAGCAGCTTCTGCCGGGTTGAAGTGCTATTGGCGGCCAAGCTTATCTCAAACAAGGCACTTGCCAGCTCAATGTCCTTGTCGTCCCAAACCCTTGCCATCAAACGGATATCCTGGGGCTTGGCAGCATTGTTGGTAATGGAATACTCCAGCTCGATAAATGATGAGCCGGAGCGAAGCACGCTAACAGAATTTATGCGTATCTTTCTGCTGGCTTGGCGGATGCTTTGGCGTTGCAGCCAGATGCCTGCCAATGCGGCGATAATCACAATCACCAACATGCCTTCTTTCAGCTTATACTTACGTGGGAATTCCATTCTATCTACTATCGGCATATATAACCATCCTTCTAATACACAAGCTGCCAGCCGGCATATAGCTTGCTTTCCCATTCATCCACATGCCTGGCACTATAGCCAAGTAGCAGGCGATGATGGGCAAAAGCGTCAATTATCAGCACATTCTCGATAGTGGCATAGTTCTTAGCCACACCTTCGAACCAGTTTGCCGTGGCAGTCTGGGTTACACCGGCGAATACATCATTATAATTCTCTTGCCAGCTATTGCCCTTGCTACCCTGCTTGCCGTAGGATAGCTTGCTGCGCCAATGCAGGCTATTGCGATAGGGCACCGAAATGGAGCAAGTAGCATCCACCAAGTTCGATCCCTTCGGATATCCCAAACCCTTGCCATCATGAGAATACATGGTGTGATTCATATAATGCGTGTATGTGTATGGCCGCACAGCAGTTAGTTCAAATACTATGCGCGGTTTGGCACTCTCTGCTAACTGCCAGGGCAGGTAATATGCCAGTCCGCTTTGAAAGGCGTATTTATTACCCCACCAGTTTGTGAATAGTTTATTGTAGCTAAATTCATCCAGAGCCGCCTGAGCATAGAGAAGCAGGTTACTATTCACATGGTAATCTGCCCCGCCAAAGATTAGCATATTGTCTCTATCCCAAAGATTATGCTCCGATGCCCGCCAAAAGGCATTGGGCAAGAGATAATTAAGGTCTATTCCACGATTTCCATAAACCACTGTTTCGCCCATAAAGAGCTTTAGCTTATCTCCGGGATGATAGGAAAACTGATGCTGAGCAAGGAACTTTTCGGGATAGTTTTTAGCATTAACCGTGGCATTGGAGTGGTATGCATACACGCTGTCCGCCATCAACGACGCATGCAGCATAGACAGGCTAAAATCTCCCCACCTGCCTTCTGCCATTAAATATGGATAGTCATTCACGCGGTTATTCAGGATAATGCTACCGCTTATCGAATTGCCAATGGGGAACTTGCCTCTGCCTATGCCAATGCTGAGCCCGGGTGCATTGTAGCATATGTCTGCGCTTATGTTATCCACCCTTATCTTATCCACGCTGTCTTTGTGATAGCCGTCAATTAGTTCAGATTGCAAGGCTTCGGCTTTATCACCCATAAACATGGCATTCCACCAGTAGGTATTCATGCTAATCCGCTTGCCATAAGCGGCATTAATCCGGTAACCTTTGTACAAGAAGCCCCAATCTCCATCACCCTTACCATATTCATATCCTGCCAGAATGTTAAACTCCGCTTTAAGCAGTGAATCCGGACTTTGATAGCCGATAAGGCTGTGCCTGGCTTTGCCCATGCGAAAAGCATCAATAAAGGCATCGCCAAAGCGCGGTAACGAGGCAAAGGGATGGTATAGCCCATCGCCATAGACGTCTATTCCCATTTCGCGTGGGTTTTCTGCATGATTTAGTAAGCTGTAAAACTGCTCATCCCGCAGTTCAGGATTATAGGCAGAGCCGGGGATATGCCTTGTTGCCGTTAAGGGCAGGGCAAGCAGCAAGAAACAATATTGCAGGATTAGCTTAGTCAGATTCGTCATAATCTCCGCTTTGGCATAGCTGCACAAGGCTTTCTACTTCTCTCTGGCTTATCCGAAGCTCTTTGGCAATCTCGCGCATCGACCATCCGTCTGCCAGCAGCTTGCTTACCATGCGTGCCAGAGTTTTACTT
>DIMZ01000026.1:0-184 GCA_002425825.1 Cloacimonetes bacterium UBA5553
CTCGGCATAATTGTAACACAGTACTTCCTTGAAGGAAATAGGAATGATAGGGAGACAAGGGGAGTTTCTTAGTTGGAGAGTGTGGTGGAGAGTGTGGTGGATAGTGTTGAGAGTGGGGAATTAGATAGGAATTAGATATGTTTTAGAGACTTGGAACAAGAGGTGTTTAGGTTAAATATGTATA
>DIMZ01000026.1:236-1377 GCA_002425825.1 Cloacimonetes bacterium UBA5553
ATGCTTTAGCTCCACAATGAATACCAACACCTGTTCCAATAAGTATAATAGCTCTAAGCAAACTAACAAGCTAATCCCTGATTGAAATACGGTGAGATATGATGTATAGAAAAAAACTTGACAGAGAATGAACATCGTTCATATTTGCGATGTGGATGCCCGTGGTTTAGAAACTACGTATAGTAGCAGGTTTTAAAAGAAAAGGTAGGTGAAAGATGAAAACTACGTTATTCAGTTTTGTCTGTTTGTTTTTTATACTGGCTTGCAGCCCTTTTTTCGCAGCTACGTTAATTCATGATTTTCAGTTTAACGACAACCTAAGCGATGCCCTAAGTCCCGCAGGCACTTTAACTGTGTATGGTAGCCCAACCACCCAGGGTTATTCAAGCGTGGGCTATCAGGGAGCCAAAGCATGGTATTGGACAAAGAATTCCAGCCCCGGGGCTGGGCTATGCATGCACACCAATATCGCATCTTCCACCAGCTATTCACTTGGTTTCCGCTTCAAGTTAGATGCTATAAGAAGTGGCTATGGGAAGCTCGTTAGTTTCAGAGGCCATCAAAGCAATCATTCTTTTAGCAGCGATGATGGCTTTTATTTAACCAGCGGAACCCTTTGTCTGTATGTAGGCGGGTCGAATAATGGGACGCTTACCTTGTCAGCAAACACCTTATATGACATAATATTCGTTAAAAATGGCACCAGCGTTACAGTATATGCCGGACTAAGCGGAAGCTCACTGAGCTCCAGATTAACATATAATGACACTGGAGGTGCATTTAACTCCAGTAATGTTTTCGGACTGATGTATGACGACACCTCTACCAACACAGAATACTTCACAGGTGGAAGTATTGATGCCGTAAGGGTTTGGGATGGAGCGCTTACTGCAGGAGAGGTTTCTCAGAACCTGCTTAGCCAGTACTATTTTCGAACTAAGGATTCGGGAAGCTGGAGTACGAGTGCTATTTGGCAGAAGTCTATTAATAACAGCGATTGGGTAGATTCGGATGTCTCTCCCAATCAAGATGCCGTTAATGTATATATTCGCTCGGGACACACGGTTACATTAACCGGTGCCGCGTCTTGTATGAATCTTACTCTCATGGGCGGAACACTGAACCTGGCATCTAATAACCT
>DIMZ01000026.1:1388-2639 GCA_002425825.1 Cloacimonetes bacterium UBA5553
AACTTACCGAGGAATCGGGAACCCTGTCTGGTGGCACACCCCAAGTGGATGGCTATTCTTCCCCCGGTACCCAATATCTATCTTTTCCTCCAACGGGGAATATAATTAGCGGTTTCTCCGCTGTATCTCAGATTAATGCCGGTTTGATGCCGATGAGCATAAAGAGGTATTGGCAGCTATCGGGCACCTACACCGGCTCGAAACTGGTCACCTTCTACTGGGATGAGGCTGATGATAATTATTACGATTGGGTCGGCTTGGGAAGGATACCGCTTTTGTATAAAGGTGGGTTTTCGGTGGCAAGTGGAGACTTTGATGTAGCAAGTAATCCGAGATGGATGAAAGCCTTCATAGAATCCAGCATGACAAAAGACATTTTCACCATTACTACCGATTTGCATACCCTGCCTGTAGAGTTGTCTTCATTTACCGCTGTGGTAAATGCAGAGCAGTTTGTGGTGCTGCATTGGACAACGCAGTCCGAATCTAATGTGGCGGGTTATTATGTTTATCGTGGTGATAGTAACAACCTAAACTCGGCCCAGGCCGTCAGCCCCCTTATTTATGCCACAAACACTACATCGAATATGAGCTATAGCTTTGTAGACAGAGAGGTAGAGCCGGGTGTATGGTATTATTGGCTGCACAATTTGGACATAAACGGGCATTCAGAATTTTATGGCCCGGTAATAGCAACCATTTCCAATACTAACGAACATGATGCCCCTAATGTGATACTCCCCACGGCAATTCGCAGTATCTATCCCAATCCATTCTCAAACAGAGCCTCTATAAGCTATGATCTGGACAAAAAGGCCGAAGTTGAGATAAGAATATATAACATTAAGGGTATGCTGATAAAGACTATTGGAGTTGGCGAGAAGAGCATTGGCGCTCATAATACTGAGTGGGATGGAAGAGATAACCTTGGAAAGGAATGTGCCTCAGGCATATACTATGTAAAACTCAGCACGGGAACTCAGCACTCATTTGCCAAGGTGGTAATAGTTAAATAGACAGCTTAGCCTTTCACATAATAGCACTTTCTCTTGTTTGCTCAGGGGGAAGTGCCTTTTATTGCTTGACTTAATTTAGCAAAATCTTAGCATGGGGGAGTAATAAAAAAGAACGATAGGAGATAAGAAAGATGAAGAAGTTAGGTGTTATACTTGCAATAGTTTGCATTGTCTCAGTATTAACGGCAGTTGAGGTTATTCTGCATAATGGCAAGACTTATTCTGGTGTTATCAG
>DIMZ01000002.1:0-201 GCA_002425825.1 Cloacimonetes bacterium UBA5553
CATTAAAGTCACCCGCGGCCTTGGCATATCCAAACTGTCTGGTTTCGTAATCACTGGGTGGGTACAGATATAAATCCCTTAAACCATCCATATTCGGCCCACCAATCCAGATGCCTACTTCACCTTTGTAGTAGTGTTCCAAGTAAGTTGATCCGATTACATCATCATAGCCATCACCGTTGAGATCACCGTAGATGAAGG
>DIMZ01000002.1:224-1263 GCA_002425825.1 Cloacimonetes bacterium UBA5553
ATTGCCAACATTGTAACCAGGGTTTCCCCATTCATGATAAGGGGTATTGCAGATTAACTCAAAGTTGTTATCAGGCGTTAATCCTGTTCCCCCAAACCACACTTTACCGACGTAAGACTCAAAATCTGCATAACCATCGTTGTTCAGGTCTCCCAATGGGTTTGCACTTCTTATGGTGATAGCATTGGTGTTGTCAGATATTACTAAGCTATCAACTTGTGGGAAATTGACATCACCATAATACAGCACTATCCTGCTGTTCATATTGGTTCCTCCTGGAATGCCATACTGGAGAAGGNNTAATCATCCAAGTCGTCACCATTCACATCCCCCATCCCCATAACCGATCTTGGAACTAATCCGTTTGTTATGCCAATGAGAGTTACAAAAGGATCGTCATTACCTGTCCAGATAATCATTCTTGAAATATAACGGCTACTCCAAAGCGGGCAATATATGGCCAAATCATCACGTCCGTCTCCGTTGATGTCACCAAGTGGCCATGATACCAAACTTATTACTTCAAATGGAATGGAGATTGTTAAATCCGGCATACCGGTGGGGTTGGCTTTACCATAATATACAGCTATCACCCACTCTGTTTCAAGAGGTAGGGAGGTTACCAGATCATCAATCCCATCTCCATTAATGTCGCCACCATTGCAGGGTCCCGCGTGATAAAGCTCCCAGTTTTGGGTTCCCTCCATCACGAAGTCAGGAATATTATCCATATTGGGGCCACCCCAATAGAAGTAGATTTTCCCCCAACATTGCCCGTTGTTATATACCCCGTTAGGATTCCAATTTGGGGCGTGAACAATCACATCATCGTAACCATCCCCATTGTAATCCATGGATACTACTTGTTCTCCAAACCAAGAGCCATTAAACTCACCGTATAGGGTGTGAATTAGTTCCATTTGATTCACTGAATAAAGTTGTCCCCCTGTTAGTAGTAGGCACGCCCAAGATAACACCAGTAACTTAGTCTTCATCATTACCTCCCTTGTGTATAAATCCTGGTTAATAATAGCATGTA
>DIMZ01000002.1:1328-1545 GCA_002425825.1 Cloacimonetes bacterium UBA5553
TCATATAATCTGCAAGTGTGTGGAGATGTCAAGACATAAGTGCTTCAATGCTGAGGTGAGTAGTATGTATGATAGCGAGGTGGTGGGTTTGATAAAGGGTAAAAAGCACGGAAAGCGTATTCTATTGCTAACAGCAGATTAGCATGATACGCTTTCCGTACCAAATAACGTCTAATGTTTAACGTTTAACTTCTAACTTCTAACGTCTAACGTCTAA
>DIMZ01000002.1:1629-7148 GCA_002425825.1 Cloacimonetes bacterium UBA5553
TTCATAGCGGGTTACCAGCACCGGAGTGGTATTAGAAGCGCGAATCAAACCCCAGCCATCGGGGAAGGTGATGCGCGCACCGTCGATGTCATTCACATTATAACCTTCGGCTTTAAACTCGTTACAAACCTTTGCAACTAACACGAACTTCTGATCGTCTGGACATTTGGTGTGCAGTTCGGGAGTGTTATACATCTTGGGTTGGTCGGCAAGGTAGCTGCTAACGGGTGCACTGGTTTTGGACACAATCTCTACGAAACGGCAGCTTACATAAATGGCATCGTCAAAGCCGAGGTAGCGGTCGCCAAGGAATACATGACCGCTCATTTCGCCGGCGAAATCAACCCCTGCTTCCTTCATATACATCTTTATGTTGGCGTGTCCAGTCTTATACATAATCGGGATGCCGCCATACTTTTCGATGTCGTTAAACAGGTTTTTGGAGCATTTGACGTCGGCTATTACTTTCTTGCCGGGATTGGCTTTCAGATAATCACGCGCCAGGATGTTTAGTATCTGATCACCAAAAAGCATCTTGCCGTTCTCGTCCACCACGCCAATGCGATCGGAATCGCCATCCAGCCCAACTCCAAGCTCATACTCGGCAGCAACCACAGCGCGGGATAGATCCACCATGTTTTTCTCTACGGTAGGGTCGGGATGATGGTTAGGAAAGTCACCATCCGGCTCGCAATACATTTCTATCACCTCGCAACCAAGCCTGCGCAATATCTCTGGCAGATATGGGCCGCCCATGCCGTTTCCACCATCAACGATAACCTTTACCGAACGCTCAAGCTTTATGCTATCGACAATGTAGTCCATGTATTCGCTATCCATGCTATGGTAATGGAAGTGTTCTCCTTTACCGGAGCTAAATTCACCGCTTTGGATTATCTTTAGCACTTCCTGCAGTTCTTCGGCATACACACTGCCCAGGCCGATGTTCAGCTTACAGCCGTTGTATTGGGAGGGGTTATGACTTGCGGTAATCATTGCACCTGCATCCTTACCCAGCCGCCAGATGGCGAAGTATAGCACAGGTGTGGCAACAATGCCAATGTCATACACGTCACATCCGGCTTCCATTGCTCCATCTGTGAAGGCTTTCATAAAGCCTTTGGTGCTGTGTCGGGCGTCGCCACCTATAACGATGCTTTTTAGCCCTTTCTTGCTTAAATATGTTCCGAAGCCTTTGCCAATAAGGTTGTAAGACTCCTCGTTAAGCTCCTCATTCACAATGCCGCGGATATCATACTGGCGAAATACTTGTGCTTTTATCATGTTAACTCCTATATATTACAAATCCAGATTTACAATGCCTTTTAATATGGGCACCATGGCTTCCATGGCTTTGGCGCGGTGAGATATCTTGTTTTTGGTGATGGAGTCCATCTCCGCATAGGTTACGCCGTTTATCTCGAAGATGCTGTCGTAGCCAAAGCCGGTTTCTCCACGCTCACTTTCGGTAATATTGCCTTCCACACAGCCTTCAACTACGGCAAGGATGCCTTCTGGGGCTGCCAATGCCATAGCGGTTTTAAAGCTTGCTTTGCGGTTGCTTGTTCCATGAAGCATGGCAAGTACTTTATTGCGGTTATCGGCATAGCTGCATCCTTCTCCGGCAAAGCGCGCAGCAAAGACGCCCGGTTCGCCGTTTAGGGCATCTATAAATAAGCCTGTATCATCGGCAACAGCCAAAAGCCCGCTATGTTTTGCGGCTTCCAAAGCCTTTTTCATAGCGTTTCCGGCAATGCTGTCTTGATCTTCAATTGTAGGTGGCAGCAGCGGAAACTCGCTAGGGATATGCAGATTAAGCGGCAATCCGGCAAGTAGTGCCTTTAGTTCCAAAAGCTTGTCTGGGTTATTGGATGCTATTAGGACTTCATTTATCATTACTTACTTGCCAGCCACTTCTTGATGCGTTGCAGAATGTTCTTATCCAGAAAAGCTTCTGCAGTGGCCGTTACTTTCTTCATTTGATCCAACACTTCACCTTCGCCGCTCCAATTGTCCGCCAACACTTTGGGGTCTATTTGGTTTAGTATCATGTTCAGCCCCATCACCACCAACACCAGATCATCCACCTGGCCAATAATTGGTATGAAATCAGGGATAATGTCTATGGGCATAATAACGTATGCAACCACAGCTCCGGCTAAAAGCTTCTGCTTGGACGGCACTCTCTTGTCGATTGCCAACCTGCATACCAGGATGAAGAAATCAGGCAGGAGGAACAGGTATTCACCCAACTTTCCACCAATTGAACCGCCTTTATTTTGGGTCCATCCTTTGGCTTTTTTGCGCAGGTCTTCATAAAACTTCAGCTTGTCTGCATCCACATCTACGATGCGTTCTTTCATCTGTTCCTGCTCTTCAGCGGGGATCTCGCGTCCATTAAGTATATCTTCATTCATAATATACCTCCATTTACCACAATTTAACTCGATTGTGTGCAAGTCAAGTAATTTGTTGTGCACATAAATATGTACGGGTATGCAAAACGCCGGACGAATCCGGCGTTATATATGACACTATTATCGTATGATATTAGTCGTTAATTGCTGCGATAGCTGCTGCTAAGCGGGCAATCGGAACACGGTAGGGTGAGCAACTTACGTAGTTCATGCCAACACTGTGACAAAATTCCACGCTGCTGGGTTCTCCACCATGCTCGCCACAAATGCCCACTTTTAGATTCGGGCGGGTGCTGCGACCACGTTCGGTTCCCATTTTCACCAATTGACCCACGCCTTCTCTATCCAGAATCTGGAAGGGATCGTGTTTCAAGAGGTTCTTATTGATGTAGATGGGAAGGAAGGTGCCGGCATCATCGCGTGAGTAACCAAAGGTCATCTGAGTAAGATCGTTGGTACCAAAGCTGAAGAACTCGGCTCGCACGGCAATCTTATCTGCTGTAAGAGCAGCGCGGGGAATCTCGATCATGGTTCCTACCAGATAGTCCACCTTGTCGTTCTTCTCTGCGAATACCTTCTCGNNTACGGTGCGGATTATGTCTTCCTGCATCTCGAATTCGGCAACGGTTCCCACCAGCGGGATCATTATTTCCGGAAGCACATTTACTCCGCGGGATTTAACTGCCAGAGCAGCTTCAATAATGGCGCGGGCTTGCATTTCGGTGATCTCGGGATAGGTGTTGCCCAAACGGCAGCCGCGATGTCCCAGCATGGGGTTAAATTCGTGCAGGGAGGCTACGCGCTGTTGCACTTTAGCAAGGCTGAGTCCCAGTTCATTGGCAATTTCTTGCTGAGCATCTTCCTCATGAGGCACAAACTCGTGCAAGGGCGGGTCTAAGAGGCGGACGGTAACGGGGAAGCCGTTCATGGCAGTAAAGATGCCTTCAAAATCTGCACGCTGCATAGGCAAGAGCTTATCCAGAGCCAGTCTGCGTCCCTTTTCGTCGTCGGCAAGAATCATCTCACGCATGGCTTTGATGCGATCGCCTTCAAAGAACATGTGTTCGGTGCGGCAAAGTCCAATGCCCTGTGCGCCAAAGTTGCGAGCCACTGCTGCATCTTTGGGTGTATCGGCATTGGTGCGCACTTTCATGCGGGTATATTTATCGGCAAGCTGCATAATGGCACCAAAATCGCCACTGAGTTCGGGATCCTGGGTCTCAACTTTGCCTTCTAATATCTTACCTGTGCTTCCGTTCAAGGACACCCAATCGCCTTCTTTATAAACGGTTCCATTAACAGTCATAGTTCTAGCTTTGTAGTCTATCACCAAGGCTCCTGCACCCGACACGCAGCACTTGCCCATTCCACGGGCAACCACAGCAGCGTGGGAAGTCATGCCGCCACGAGCGGTAAGGATGCCCTGTGCAACATTCATGCCGCGCAGGTCTTCCGGGGAGGTTTCAATACGTACCAGGATTACCTTTTTGCCGGCAGCAGCCCATTCTTCGGCATCATCGGCGAAGAATACAATCTGTCCGGTGGCAGCACCTGGGGATGCGGGAAGTCCGGAGGCAATAATCTTTGCTCCGGCAAGCCCTTCCTTGGTGAAAACGGGGTGCAGAAGTTCATCAAGCTTGGCAGGTTCCATGCGGTTCAGGCAGGTCTTTTCGTCTATCATGCCTTCACGCAGCATATCCATGGCGATCTTAACCATGGCTGCTCCGGTGCGCTTTCCATTACGGGTTTGCAGCATCCAAAGCTTGTTATCCTGAATGGTGAATTCCATGTCTTGCATATCTTTTGAGTGCTGCTCCAGCTTCTGCTGAATACTGAACAGTTCTTTATATACTACGGGCATGGCTTCTTCAAGTGATGGGAACTTGGCAGCGCGTTCTTCTTCGGACACTTTTGCCAAAACTGCCCAGCGTTGTGAGCCTATCTTGGTAATCTGCTGAGGAGTGCGGATACCGGCAACCACGTCTTCGCCCTGGGCGTTGATGAGGTATTCACCATTAAAGAGGTTTTCACCGGTGGCGGCATCGCGGGAGAAGGCAACGCCTGTGGCACTGGTTGTGCCCATATTGCCAAACACCATTGCCTGCACGTTAACAGCGGTTCCCCATTCATCGGGGATATTATTTAGCTGGCGATAGAATACTGCACGGTCGTTATTCCAGCTATTGAACACGGCAAACACTGCGCCCCAAAGCTGATCCCAGGGGTTATCGGGGAAGTCGTGACCGGTGTTGTCTTTCACAGCTTTTTTGAAGAGGCTTACCAGTTTCTTTAGATCTTCAGCGCTTAGGTCGAGATCGTTTTCCACGCCTTTTTCTTTCTTCATGTGGTGAATTATTACTTCAAACGGATCTTCTTCTTCTTTGCTGGTGGGCTTCAGACCAAGCACAACGTCGCCATACATCTGCACGAAACGGCGATAGCTATCCCAGGCAAAGCGTTCGTTACCTGTCTTTTTTATTATGCCCTGGACAGCAGAGTCGTTCATGCCGAGATTCAGGATGGTATCCATCATACCGGGCATGGAAGCGCGGGAGCCGGAGCGCACTGAAACCAAGAGGGGGTTTTCGTTCGAGCCGAACTGCATACCCATAATGTCTTCTACGTACTTAACAGCGGCTTCAACTTCGCTCGTAAGCAATGCTTTCAGTTTGTCGGCACCAAGCTGATTATACTCTGTGCAGGCTTCTGTAGTAATGGTAAATCCGGGAGGAACCGGCACACCAATAAGATTCATCTCGGCAAGGTTGGCACCTTTTCCGCCGAGCAGGTTTTTCATGTCTGCTTTTCCTTCTGCCTTTCCGTTTCCGAAAAGGTAAACACGTTTAACTTCAGTCATTTATCCTCCATGATAATGCATTAGTATTTATTTATTCACAATGTACCATCTTCTGCTGATGCTCTATTTTGTCAACTGCTTTGTGGTTTTTTGTTTGCTTGATCTTAGCAGCCTAATTTGCCTATCTACTGATGCAGAACAATCAGACTTTGGTATGCAATACTTTGCTTCATTGCGTTCTTCTTAGAGGAACCGCTTTAGAATTACTAATGAAATACGCTTTTCATCCGTATTTCATGCGTAAT
>DIMZ01000252.1:0-4946 GCA_002425825.1 Cloacimonetes bacterium UBA5553
GCCAGGATCGGCAAAGTCACAGAGCAGATAGAAGTCCTTCCCTTTCTGATAGCCCTTCCTGAAAATTCGAACCACTACCAGGCTGACCTCAACACTGTTAGCTTTACGGTAGGGATGATCATCGGTTCTGACTCCAATCCGCCGGGTGGCACACCTGAAAGTCTCACCGGCTTTGAACCCGGGTTGCTCATATATGAACTGCATTTCATTGACCGCCTGCTTGAAATCATGCTCAATCTGAGCTTCCATGATATTCCTTTTACCTACTCCCCTGATAATGAAGCGCATCCCATTCTCCACCATAAAGCCGATCGTCTTGCGGTCATCATAACCACGGTCAAGGATGACCGATAAAGGGGGCGCTTCAGGCGAGCGCCTGTACAGTATTCCTCAAGTGTGTGGGAAAACAGATACCCCAATATGAATAAGGCGGCACTTCATAAGTTATTTGTATAATGCACTTCATCCTGTTATAGCTGAGTCTGGAGTCGATTTTGCTTTGATTTGCACAATCCATACTCTATCTTTGAGGGCGATATGGACTCCAGATCATAACCCTATACTAATAAATAAATGGAGGGCAGACACATAGGTTTGCTCCTACAATATTCGACAAGGCTAAAAGACTCAAACCATATTTCTCTGAATGCTCTGTGAACTTAGTGCTCTTTGTGGTTTTAAGAAACCTCACATCTCGCTACTCAGCTTACTCCATCCCTTCACCTTAGGCAGCAAGCCTGCTTCCACTGCCTTTTTAATAGAAATGCAGGGTAGCTGTTGGGCGAATATCTCATCTCTGGTTAGGGTGTTTAGGTTTATATGGGGGTATTTTTTGCCGAGGGCAGACATCAGCTTCACATACAGGTTATTCCACGAGCGCATGGCTTGGACTTGCCCTTCGGGGGTGCTCAGGTATGCCCTTATATATGCCTGGCAATCGGCTTTATAGCCGTCTGATGGCTTTAGCTGAAAGAGATTTTTGTTGCGTGCGGCAAAGCTGCTGTTTTGCTCGCTAAGCTTGGGATACACATAGCGACGGGCAATTATAAGCTCCCCATTCCGATAGCTGCAATAGACTAGCCCATCCTTTTTGCTTTTGGGCTTTGGCACTTGGTTTTTGGTGCTGAGTTTCATAGTGTTCCTCCTAAATATCTGTGTAGGTTTCTGCGCTTGTTACAGCCCATTGGCATACATGCGGCAGAACCACACTTTGTGCTGTTTTTTATATGTCCTTCCCTGCTGCTTCCTTGCTGCTATCCTGTATGAGATACAGGATAGGAGCAGGCAAGCAGCAAGAGACGTCCTTCATAGATATAGCTAAGAAATGCGGTGGCAGATATTTGTCAAGCGGATTTGGCTGTGGGGATGGTGGAAACGTCTTCCAGACGTTTTGCAGTGTAAACTACGTCCTGTTGTTTGCCTATGTTGCGCAGCCATGGTGTTTAGCTGAATACAGCTTCAAGATGATTACAAAGCTACGGACGGGTATCCCAAGTAAACAAACACACCGTAATTCCAGGAAAGCGTGATACCAGTTGCTTATGTAACAATTATTTAAAAGAACTGGATACCAGCCTGCGCTGGTATGCCGGGGGTGCTGATTGCTTATAGTTAGCCAGGTTATGGACTTTGTTGTACCTCCAAGCGCGGCAGGGCGACATGAAATCTAGCAACCCAATTCCAGTTTAGCAGGCTGTACCTCCAAGCCCGGTAGGGCGACATAGTATAGCGAGTGGTTCGTAGTGCCGCAGGCACTTAAGACCCTCGTATCGTATCGTACCCACTTAGGTAAGCCCTTTAGGGCGACACACAACACGTATAACACAATGTTGTATCGCCCAAGGGCTCAGTGTGTTGACACACCGGTTGTTTATCCGGTATCAGATTATTGGCGTGGGATTTATCCCTCGTTAGTAGCGAAACCAAATCACCCTTAAGAATACGCCCTCACCCCAGCAGCAGAAACGCCTGATGCATTTCTGCCGCTGGGGTGAGGGCAAGATAAGAAATAACTAACCCAAATGTACTCAATACGTGGGTTAAAACCCACGCCTATAATCCATAATCCCCATAGTCGGGCTTTGTTGTTTGCCTGCGCCTTGCCGGGCTTATCTGTATCCCTGCAATCAGTTTAATGAATATGGTTCTGTTCCGATGGTCTTAAATTCCGCAGGCCTCCTGCCCCATAGCATAATCTTAAAAGTTTAATGTCTTATTGCACCAATATTTGCATGTAAGCAAAGAAACTACAAGTAAACGATAAAAACATGGCATTGCACAAAATGTGAGGTGATGATGAAGGCAGTAGTATTAGTACTTTTTGTTGTTTCCATGGGGCTGTTGGCAGCAGAAATCAGCCCATTTAGTTTAGTGGGCGAGGGTGATTTTGCGGGCAAGCTGGGGGCTTATGCCAATGGCGACACCATTGTGTTCGTTACCAAACCGCCGGAGCCCAACACCATTCGCTACCGATACAGCTTTGATGGCGGAGCTAACTGGCAGTCCACAGATTGGGTGATAAACGGACTTGATGAACATAATGTGCCCACTCTATCGCATAACGGCATCGAAACCATTATTAGCTGCACAACAAGTAACCAGGGGTTTACAAGTATTTCTAATAACTTCATAGATTTTAGCGGGTTTGAGCCCCGTGACTTATTTAGCTTTGACCCCATCCCCTATTTTGAAAGGATTAACGGCCTGCTAACCAGCTTCAGCGTTGATACACCATATCCAAACAAGATTCTGGTGAATGGAGCAATGCAGGATTTTCCCAAGGAGCATGCTATAATTGATGGGGAATATGTAGCCCCGCTTGAGTTTTCAGACAGCGAGTATAGCCCCGAAGGTGAAGCCCATNNACGGGCAAAGACGTGGTTAATGGCATTGTGCGTAGCAACCACGCCTTGCATATAAAGCAAACCGACGAAGGCGCAAACAACGGCTGGCCTGTATTTAACCAACCGGTTGTGATTGGCGGCACGGTGCTAAGCATTCCGGAAGACTATCCCAGAGATTTAGTATTCAGAGGCGGTTTGATGGAAAATGCCCCGCCCATGGAGTTTGGAACAGGCTTGCCCTCAGGAACCAATGTCAATATAGTTGGTCCTCAGGAATACAATCCGGACAGGATAGTTAGGATTACTGTGTATGGTTCGGGCTATACTGCAATGCTGGGGACTGTAACAGCGCCACGGCAATGTTTTACTGATGGATGGCCGCAGTATCCATATACAAATAATGAGCCACCCTTGTTCACAAACACTTTTACCGTTACAGATACTTTATGGGAACATCTGCCAGGAGGAACTTCAACAGGTAGGATAAACTATGTGAACAACAAACTGCAGATTAGTGGAGATTTCTATGGAAATCAAACCTGGTGGTCTTCACAGGATATCGAATTGATTGGAGATATTATATCTGCGGGCACATCCCCTCCAGGAGACCCAATATATAACACTTATTCAAAGGTAAGCCTGGTTTCGAACAAAAACATCATTATCAAATATGGCTATAGAGACGCGTTGGACTCTCTTCGATACCATCCCAATATGGGTTCTGATATGGAATACCAGGCTCCGGCTGGTGGAGGGATATTTATCTATGCCTCGCTATATGCTTTGGGAAATAGTCCCAATGCTAATCAACAGGATGGCTGCTTCACATTCGAATACCAACATCCCCATCCTTCCACTCCGGCAGTATGGTATACCGGATATTGGGGTGTACCTGCAATTTATTGGTGGATAGACCTGCATAGAAATCGTTATCCTCAAACTACCAATGCTCGCTGGCCGGCATACTTAGATTACCCATGGTACAATCCTCTTTGGCCGGAAGCAAGTCCTTATCTGGAGCGGGGAACCGTGAATATATGGGGTTCGGTGTATCAAAAAAGGAAGGGTGTGATTCACAGAGATTATGCAGGGCATCCGATGGGCTACTGGAATATTGGTTTGGGACACTACGGAGGTTCGTCATCACCGGATGAAGGTTATGTTGATCCTGTTTTGGGCATAAACATGCAAACGCGTAACTATCCGGGGGCAGATGGTGATGGAGTTGGCTACAAGAAAAACTATAATCCCGATGTACGCGCAAAACTGGACATTGGCTTTAATGACAATGATGTTTCCACTATTTGGAACCTGGGATTGAGCCTTAGTAACTTTAACCCCTCCAATGGTCAGAGAAGCGTTTACTATCGTAAACCATATACCAGATACACGAAGGATAAGTGCTTTGCCCGTCTGGGGAACAGGGCATACTATAGTTTGAATAACGTTCTGGTATATGCCGATGGGGAAATGATAACAGACCTCTCCGGGACAACAGTGAATAATGGAATAATCCGTGGAATAGCCTTAAAGCCGGATCCGTCACCCTTTGTGTATCAGCTTGCCGAAGTGGATAGTATGTATAGCATGACCATCAAGGATATAAACGAGGCTACGGGAAGCGTTAATCACCAAATAGGCTTATCAGTGCCAAGCATGCTAAACGATGTGTGTGTGATGCCAAATGGGCGCAGATTGGTTGCTGCTTATCAAAGCCCGAATACTATTAAGCTTTGGGAGCTAAACACACAGAATGTATTGGCGCATGTGGAAGATTGGAGCATAGGGGCGAATATCATGCCCGATGCGGATAGGATTAAAACAAGCAGATTATACCTGCTTCCATCCAGCGAAAGCAGAGTGGAAGTATTGTTTTACGTCCCTGCGGATGCTAACAATCCGGCTTCAAGCGCCTCTTTGTATCATGCCAATGCACCTTTCCCGGTTAGTAATGAGGATTATTATATTCCCGCTACTCCGGCTATTAAGTTCAGTGCATACCCAAACCCCATGCGTGGCGAACTGAAGATGCAGATAGAGAATGGCAAAGGGAAGCACCTAAGCATTAGCGTTCATAACATCCGTGGGCAATTGGTGCAGCAT
>DIMZ01000252.1:4960-5157 GCA_002425825.1 Cloacimonetes bacterium UBA5553
CGCTGGAGGGATATGCAGATAATGCCAAGATTGAATACGTCTGGGATGGGATGGACAAAAACCATCAGCGCGTAGCCAATGGCGTGTATTTATTAAGGTTAGTGGCGGATAACAAGGCTGTATTAACCAAGCGGATATGCAGATATTAGGATAAGTAATGGCTGCTTAGTTTAATAAAGCTTCAGGATGAAGCTTCT
>DIMZ01000252.1:5187-6939 GCA_002425825.1 Cloacimonetes bacterium UBA5553
AGCTTCTACCCGGGAGCTTCTACCCGGGAGCTTCTACCTAAGATGCCTTTCGCCAAAAGCGGGGGATGAACGAGCTGGTATTGCGAATATAAGCCTGATACTCCGGGTTAGCGGCATATTTCTTTTCCAGCATTGGCACGCCGGACACCCGCACCAATAGCCAGGTGATGGTTATCGGGCTGATTAGCGCGAGTATGGCATAGTCCGAGCCCAGCACCAGCAGGAAAATAGCCCACCACATCACCGATTCGCCAAAGTAATTGGGATGGCGGGTGTATTTCCAGAGGCCGATATTCATAATCCTGCCCTTATTGGCAGGCTGCTTTTTGAATGCCAGCAATTGATAGTCGCCCACTGCCTCATAGAAGAAGCCAAACAGCCACAGCAGCAGTCCAGAAGCGTCCAATATGCCAAATGCCGCTTTGCTATAAGCTCCGAACTTGAACAGCGGATAGGAGACAATTAGCATAAAGAAGCCCTGCAATAGAAACACCTGCAGATAGCTGCGCACCTTCCAGTGCTTGCCCCAGTCACGCCGCCACTGGGCATAGCGGAAGTCCTCTTGTTTACCCTTGTTGCGATAGTAAAGATGAATAGCCAAACGCAAGCCCCACAAGGCAACCAGCCCGCTTATCAGCAGCTTGCGCCAGGGGTAATCCCCCGCCCAAGCAAGCTGTGAAACCGCAACCATTACAAAGCCCATGCCCCAGGCGATATCCACGATGTCGTTACGCTTCAGCTTTAAAGCAAGCAGAAACATGATGTTCATATACACAAACACGGTTGCAACTGCTATAATAAGCTCATTTGGGTAAGTCATAAGCCACTCCTATCGCCACTGCGCCAATGCCGTTATGCACCCCCACCACAGGAGACAGGGAGCTAATGAAAGCGGGTTTCTTTCCGGTTAGTTTGCCAAGCCGCAGGGCATATTCTTCTGCCCGCTCGGGAGCATCGGCATGCACAATGGCATATTCCCAGATGCTTCTTTGCTTCATTCCGGCGGCTATCATGCCAATAATCCTGTTCATATTGCTACGGCGGGAAAAGCTTTTGCCGATTGGCTTCGCCTTACCCATATTATCCAGAGACACGATGGGTTTCAGGTTTAGCAAGGCGGCAAGCATACCGGTCAGGGGCTTCACCCTACCGCCACGAACCATGTATTTCAAGGTGTTTATATCTGTTAAAATCTGGGTATTATCTATCCAGCTATCCACATTGGCAAGGATGGCATCATAGCTCATGCCTGCTTCAATGGCTTTGGCAACCCGTAGCACAACCAGGTCTTGCGACACAGATAGCTGGCGGGAATTAATCACCTTAATCTTAGCGTCTTGCCGGTCATTCGCCTCCGCAGAGGCATTATTAAACACTCCGCTAAGCTGGTCGGATATAAAGATAGCCAGGGTGTTATCATAATGAGCGGCACTGAAATCCATTATCCCCTTTAGCACTGCGGGAGAGGGCTGGGAGCTTGCCGGATGGGCGCGCTCGCTTTTTAGCAGTTTGTAAAAGCCTTCGGACCTCAAGGTTAAACCCGCCAGATAATGCCGATTGGCAAATGATATGCCAAATGGCACCCGGGCAATCTGGTGGTAATCCAGCAGTTCGTCAGGAAGGTCGCAGGCAGTGTCGGTTATGATGCCTATAGTGCTTTTTCTATTGCCACTAATCTGGTGTTGACGCAGCATATCGTCCACTTTCACATAGCTTATCTCGCTAAGCCTTAACAGAGCTTCATACACCTTA